>NZ_JBEOXI010000104.1:0-27118 GCF_040296465.1 Streptomyces sp. NPDC002130 | reverse complement strand
CGAAAGCGTTCGCGGAGCGGTTCGGGATACCCCGGGCCTACGGCGACTGGAACGCGCTCGCCCAGGACGAGGACATCGATGTCGTCTACGTCGCCACCCCGCACACGGCGCACCGGACCGCAGCCGGGCTGTGTCTCGCGGCCGGGCGGAACGTCCTGTGCGAGAAGCCCTTCACGCTGAACGTGCGTGAGGCCGGGGAACTCGTCGCGCTGGCGCGGGAGCACGAGCGCTTCCTGATGGAAGCGATGTGGATGTACTGCAACCCGCTGGTACGGCGGCTCAAGGCCCTGGTCGACGACGGAGCGATCGGCGAGGTGCGCAGCGTCCAGGCCGACTTCGGGCTGGCCGGGCCCTTCCCGCCCTCGCACCGGCTGCGCAACCCGGAGCTGGGCGGCGGCGCGCTGCTCGATCTCGGCGTGTACCCGGTGTCGTTCGCGCAGCTGCTGCTCGGGGAGCCGTCGGACATCGCCGCGCGGGCCGTGCTCTCCGAGGAGGGCGTCGACCTCCAGACGGCGGCGGTGCTCTCCTTCGACAGCGGCGCCCTCGGTTCGGTGCACTGCTCCATCGTGGGCGGTACGGCGACCTCCGCCTCGGTCACCGGCTCCCAGGGCCGGATCGACATCCCGCACGGCTTCTTCTTCCCGGACCGTTTCGTCCTGCACCGGGACGGCCGTGACGCCGAGGAGTTCACGGCCGATCCGGCGGACGGCCCCCGCAACAGCCTGCGGCACGAGGCGGCCGAGGTGATGCGGGCTCTGCGTGCCGGGGAGACGGAGTCCCCGCTGGTTCCGCTCGACGGCACGCTCGCCGTGATGCGCACACTGGACGCGATCCGGGACCGGGTCGGCGTCCGCTACCCGGACGAGCTGGGCGAGCCGGAACTCACGCTCGCCTGACGCGGCGAGCCCGCCGGGGCAGGGACGTGCTCCCGTACGCTGCGGGCCCATGAACGCCAAGGACAATGCAATCGCGGTGGTGACCGGGGCGGGTTCGGGCATCGGCCGGGCGGTCGCCGTGGAACTGCTGCGCACGGGCTGGTCGGTGGCGCTGGCGGGCCGGCGCGAGGAGACGCTGGAGGAGACGGCGGCGCTGGCTCCCGGGACCGCGTCTCTCGCTGTGCGGACGGACGTCTCACGCCCCGAGGACGTGAGCGCCCTGTTCGCCGCCACCGTAGGGCGCTTCGGCCGCGTCGACCTGCTGTTCAACAACGCGGGCACGTTCGGCCCCGGCGGTGTGCCGGTGGAGGAACTGCCCTACGAGGCCTGGCGGCACGTGGTGGACACCAACCTCAACGGGGCGTTCCTGTGCGCGCAGGCGGCGTACCGGCAGATGAAGGAGCAGGACCCGCAGGGCGGCCGGATCATCAACAACGGCTCGATCTCCGCGCACACGCCCCGCCCGATGTCGGTGGCCTACACGGCGACGAAGCACGCGCTGACCGGCCTGACGAAGTCCCTCTCCCTGGACGGACGGCCGTACGGGATCGCGGTGGGGCAGATCGACATCGGCAACGCGGCCACCGACATGACGTCCCGTATGCAGACGGGAGCGCTCCAGGCGAACGGGGAAGTAGCCCCGGAACCGGTGATGGACGTCGCGGACGTGGCCCGCACGGTGCGGCACATGGCAGAACTGCCGCTGGAGGCGAACGTGCAGTTCGCGACCGTACTGGCGACTGCGATGCCGTACGTCGGACGCGGCTGAGCGCGCGACAACGCCCGCGCGGATTTCGTCAACTCGTCAACCTGCACAAACGGAATAGGAACCTCCGCCCCATTGCGGCCGGTAGGGAGCTTATGCTCAACTCTCCTACACGAAAGCTTCACAGTTGGAGTGGAACGCTTCCGTCGGCCACCTCCAGGGGGGAGGCGGCAGTCGTTCCACGGCACCGGGTGGGGGTGGATTCCGCGAGGGACCGCGGAGTACGCACCGGTGCGCGTGGAACGACTGCCGCTCAGTTCCAGGACCTGCCGCCGCCCCGCCGGTGACCGTCACTCCCGGTGCCGTCCCCTCGCTCGCCCGGGTGCCAGGCGCCGGCGCAGCGCCCAGGCCCCGCCCGCCAGCAGCGCCACCGCGGTTCCGGCACCTTCCACCAGCCGCCCCGTCGAGGGCCCCTGGGCGACCGCGTGAGAGGCGGCGGGGCCGTTCCTCGGCGCAGTCTCCGCCCCCTGCCCCGCGCTCACCGGCTCGACCAGCACACCCACCGGCCGTGCCGAAGCACCGTGCGAGAAGCCCCAGTCGAGCAGTGCGGCGGCCTCCTCGTAGACGGCGTCGACACGGTCGGCGGGGTGCATGACGGTGACGAGCAGTGTGCGCCCGGCGCGCGTGGCGGCACCGGTGAAGGTGTTGCCGGCGTCGCTGGTGTAGCCGTTCTTGACACCGATCAGCCCCGGGTACGCGCGCAAACCCCACGTTCCGCTCAGCAGCCGGTCGGTGTTCTGGATCTGGAACGTCTTCCCTCCCCCGGCCGGAAAGTCAGCCGTCCGCGTCCGGCAGTAGGCGCGGAAGTCGGGGTCGCGCAGCCCGTGCCGCGCGAAGAGCGTCAGGTCGTACGCCGACGACAGCTGCCCCGGGTGGTCGAAGCCGTCCGGGCTGACCACGTGCGTGTCCAGGGCCTGCAGTTCCCGCGCCTTGGCCCGCATGTCCGCGACGGTTTTCGCCACACCGCCGTTCATGTGGGCGAGGACGTGCACGGCGTCGTTGCCCGAGCGCAGGAAGACGCCCTGCCAGAGCTGGTCGACGGTGTACGTGGTCCCAGCCCGTATGCCGACGAGGCTGGAGCCCGCCGGGATGCCGGCGAGGTCGGCGGCGGTGACGGTGTGCCGGCCGCCGCGCGGAAACCTGTCCAGCACCGTGTCGGCGAACAGCATCTTCAGCGTGGACGCGGGCGGCAGCCGCCGGTGCGCCCGGCAGGCGGCCAGCACGTCACCGCTGTCGCCATCGGCGACGAGCCAGGAACGGGCGGTGAGCCGCCGGGGCAGTCCGGTGGTGCTGCCGACCTGCACGGTGTCGCGGCCGAGGCGGTCGCCGCCGAGCACGAGGGTGTGGGCGGGTGCGGGTGCGGTTGCCGCCACCGGGAGGCTCACGCCTAGGGCGAGCAGAGAACGTCTGGACAGCCGGGCTGAGTCACACATCCCGCGACGGTACGAAGCGGAATCACGAGGGCGTGCACGGAACGTTCAAAGACTGGCCAAAGGTCCCGTAAGGTCGGCACCGGGCTGCCGGTCGGCGATGGGCGCCTGCGCAGCCGGTCGAGGTTCAGCGCCCGAGCAGCCGGTCGACCTCGGCCACCTGTGCGTCGGTCAGGGCCCCCTTCTCCAGCGCTCCCGCGTTCTCCTCCGCCTGGGCGACCGACCGGAAGCCGGGGATGGGCACCGTGCGTGCGCTGCGCGCCCACAGCCAGGCCAGGGCGCCCTGGGCGGGCGTACGGCCCTCGCTGGTGAGGACGTCCCTGAGGGCATCCACGCGGGCGAGCCACTCCGGGTCGGCGCCGGACCCGTCACCGAACCCGCGCAGCCAGGCCGGGGGCCTGCTGCGGATGTCCCCGGCCTCCAACGGCTGCCGGTCCCGGCGCTTCCCGCTGAGCAACCCCATCGCGAGCGGACTGCGGTTGATGCTCGCGAGGCCGGCCTCCTCGCACAGCGCGAGCATCGCGGGCGCGTCGGTCAGGACGTTGAGAGCGTGCTGGACGGCGGCGCAGTGCGGCCCCTCGGCGAACACGGCGGCGCGTGCGGGGTCGTCGGTGCTCCACGCGTAGGCCCGTATCAGCCCCTCGCGGACCAGTTCCTCGCATGCGTCCCGGAGCCGGGCGGCCTGCACGGGGTCGGCGTCGGAGAGATGGAACTGGTAGAGGTCGACGTAGTCGGTGCCTAGCCGGCGCAGGGAGGCGACCAGGGCACGGCGCAGATGGGTCGGGGAGTCGTCGCTACCGGTGAGGGTCCGCGTCTCCTCGTCGAACACGTTGCCCCACTTGGTGGCGACGACGACGTCGGCCCTGCGCTTGCCGAGGGCCCGGCCCAGCACGCGTTCGCTGTGCCCGGCGCCGTAGGTGTCGGCGGTGTCGAAGAAGGTGACGCCCAGGTCGAGGGCGCGCCGCACCGCCCGCACCGACTCCTCGTCGTCGACCTTGCCCCAGCCGAGCGGTTGCCCGTCGGCCGCCTGCCACTCTCCGCCGATCGCCCAGCAGCCGAAGCCGAGGGCACTCACCTCGATGCCGCTGCGTCCCAGCGGCCGTGTGGTCTCCATGCCCGGAGGCTAGAAGGTGGAGTGCACACGAGGACAAGCCCCTACGGGTGAAGGGATCTCAGGCCTGCCCGGTGTCGAAGCGCGTGATCCGGCCGTCGTCGTCCACGTGGAAACTCCACCGGGTGCGCATCTCGCCCCAGGTGTCGTTGCTGTAGCGGGCGAGGAGGGAACGGCCGCCGTTGGACTCGTTGTCGACCTCCATGTGGCCGTGGGAGGAGAAGATCTCCCGTTCCACCCAGTCGGCGAGGTCGCGGTCGGAGCCGTCGTCGGTCATGGTCGCATCCGGTGCGAGGAGCTCCATGAAGCTCTCACGGTCGTGGTTGTTCACGGCGGTCACGAAGGCCCGGACGGCCGGATCGCTGAGGCGCGTGGTCTGAATCGTCATGCGAGCAGCGTCGTACCGGCCGCGGCCCCCCGCCACCCGTACCACCCGAACGGCGTCCCGGACGGGTCCGCGGGGTGTGGGGGGTGCGACGGTGGAAACGCGAAGAGGGGCGTTCCTCTGTTCCTGCTGCCTGCTACGGGAGACGACGTGAGGCGTAACGACCGACGTGATCTGGGTCTGCTGCTGCTCCGGCTGGGGGCGGGCGGTGTGCTGGCGGCGCACGGCACACAGAAGCTGTTCGGCTGGTTCGGCGGGCACGGCATCGAGGGCACCGGCCAGTTCATGGAGTCCGTCGGCTACTCCCCCGGCAAGGCGAGCGCGACGGCGGCGGGCCTCGCGGAGACGGGCGGCGGCACGCTGCTGGCCCTGGGCCTGGCGACCCCGGCCGCGGGAGCGGCGGCGGCAGGCGCGATGGCCGGAGCGGCGGCGGTGCACGCCCCGAACGGCTTTTTCAACCAGGGCGGCGGCTACGAGTACGCGGCGACGCTCGGCCTCACGGCAGCGGGCCTGGCCATCACCGGCCCGGGCCGCCTCTCCGTGGACCACCTGCTCGGCCACGCGGTGAACCGCGGCTGGATGATCCCGGCGGCCTTCGCGGCGACGGCGGCGGGCACGGCGGTGGTGGTGGGGGCCCGGGCGAGGCGGCTGCGGAAGGCGAAGGAGGGGGAGCAGGAGGCGTTGTTCGAGGAGGAGTACATGGAGTAGGAGGCGGGGGGCCAGGACCCGGCGTTGTCAGTCCCCCATGGCAGGCTGCGCCCCCATGAACGAACAGTCCCCCGCCCCTGAACTCTGGTCCACCATCGACGCCTTGTACGAGTGGCTCGACACCAACCGCCCGGTAGAGGGCCGCGAGGGCCTCCTCCTGCGCATCCTGAAACTCTCCGAGGAGGTCGGCGAGGTCGCGGAGGCGGTGATCGGGGCGACGGGGCAGAACCCGCGCAAGGGCGTCACGCACACGTGGGAGGACGTGGAGGCGGAGTTGTGTGATGTCGTCATCACGGCGCTGCTGGCGTTGCGGACCCTGACGCCGGAGGCGCGAGAGGTCCTGGCACGGCACCTGGAGCGGGTGGCACGACGGTCCACGGCGCACTCGGCCCAGGCGGACGTTCCGCGTCAGTCGCTCTGATCACCGGGTGACGCACAAGAGCCCGTTCACCTTTCACAGCGCGTCCACCGCGCTCACCTTCCACTCGTCACCCGTACGGCTCATGGTCATCCGAACCCGGTTCTGGTCCACGCGGGACCCCGACACCTGGGTGCTCTCGGTGACCTGGTTGACGAAGAGCAGGACGACGACCTTGTCGGGCGAGGCCGAGACGACGGAGGCGGCCGGGGCGCCGCCGGAGCCGGGGGCGGCGACCCTTGCCTTCACGACACCGTGGTACTTCTCGGCCGTCGGGGCGACCACGGTCTTCGTGGTCTTGCCGTACTCGTCCCGGAAGTCACCGGTCAGGTGGGCGCGGGCCCTCGAGAAGTCCTTCTCCAAGTGACGGTAGTCGTACGACAGGACGATCGGTGCCGCTGTGCGCGCGGCCGTGAGCGCCTCGGTCCGGGCGGTCTCCGTCAGGCGGCCGTCGCGGTACTGCCGTCCCAGGGCGGCCAGCGCGACCAGGCCGGCGACGAGCAGGACGGCCAGGAGCAGGGTGAGCAGCTTCCGTCGGCCGCCGGAGCCGGGCTCGCTGCGCTCCTGCGGCCCGTCGTCCCCGAACGACTCCGGCGACGGCTCCGGCGGGTCGTCCCAGCCGTGCTTCGGGGCCTCGATGAGGACGGTGCGTCCGGCGAGTGGCCGCTCGGCCCGGCGCGGGGACTCCGCGTGGGTGGCCGTCACCGCGCCCGCTTCGCGGTGGCCGCGCTCCGCGCGCTTCGCCGCCGCGCGGGCGGCGGCCGTCATGGTGCGGCGCGTGCCGGGACCGGGGGCGCGGCCGGTGGTCGTCTTCGGCATGGTGGGTACTCCTCGTCGGTGCTTGTCGGTCGGCGAATCGGCCCGTGAGTCAGCCGACGAACTCGACGTCGGACGTCAGCCAGCGGCCGTCCTTGTGTACGAGGTCGAGCTGGAGCCGGTACGTGCGCGCCTCTCCCCCGGGCACGGCGGTGTTGGTCACCTTGCTGTCGGCGACCACCAGCACACGGGCCGAGTCCTCGTCGGAGCGGACGATGCCCGCCTCCAGGACCTGGCCTTGGGACACGGACTTGTTCTGGGCCACCAGCTTCGTCAACTGCTCCGTCTGGGCGGTGAACTGCTTCTTGAAGTCGCCCGTCGCGCCCGCCAGGACATTCGCGCTGTCGCGGTCGTAGTGCCGGTAGTCGAGGGAGGTGAAGTTCAGTGCCGACTGGCGGGCCGCGGCCAGGATGCCCTGGCGTCGATGGTCCGCCTCGTTCTGTGCGTGGATTCCGGCTGCCAGCCAGAGCGCCAGCGCTGTGGTGACGACGGTCGCCACGACGAGTCCCGCCGTCATCACTCGGGGTGGTACCTGCCTCATGCCATGGGGCCGACGAGCAGCCATTGCCACGACTCCTTTCCGAACACGGCCTGCTGGCCGCCCGTCGAGCCGATCTCGACGTTGTTTCCGTCCGGGCCGGTGGTGGTGCCGGTCTCCGGGTCGTACGGGGTGACGTACGCCGCCTGGTTCGCTCCCCCACCGGCGGTCGACGCGCCCGGGGCGTTCTGCGCGCCCCGAACCGACGACTGGCTGCCGCGCGGGAGAGTGCAGCGGGCGCCGGTGTTCGCCTCGCGTGTGCTGGTGTCCGCGGGGTCGCGGCGTGCCGTGCCGTACCCCTGGGTGCAGGCCGGCGGGTCGTCGGCGTTCAGCACCAGGCCGAAGTGGGTGGTGCCGTCGCCCGGGACGACCGTGTAGCTGCCCGCGACCATCAGCGGGAAGGTGACCAGGGCCTGCTCCACACCGGGGAGGCGGGCCAGCGTGACCTGGCCGCCGCTGATCAGGTTGGCCAGCAGGACCGACAGCTGCGGCCCGGCCGACTTCAGCAGCGAGTTCAGCTCCTGCGCCGCCGGCCGCGCGTTGCCGATCAGCTTGCGCAGGTCCCCGTCACTGGACTTCAACTGGGCTGACAGCGACGCCAGATCGCGCGCGAACGACTTGATCGAAGAGCCCTGGTCGGCCTGCGTCTTGAGGACCTTCCGTGAGTCCTCGATCAGGGCGATCGTCTCCGGCAGCGCCTCGGACGCCGACTCGACCAGGGTGTTGCCCGAGTCCACCAGGCGGCCCAGGTTCGGGCCGGTGCCGGCGAACGCCTTGCCCAGTTCGTCGACCGTGACCCCCAGGTCGTCCTTGCCGACCGAGTTCACCAGGCGGTCCAGGCTGAGGACCATGTCCGTCGTCGACAGCGGCACCCGCGTGCTCTCGCGCGGGATCGTGCTGCCGTTCAGCAGGTATGGGCCGCGGGAGGTGCGGGGCTGGAGGTCCACGTACTGCTCGCCCACCGCCGAACGGTTCGCCACCACCGCCAGGGTGTCCGCCGGGATGCGCGGCGCACCGTCCTCGATGTCGAGCGCGACCGAGACCCCGTCCGGGCCGGCCAGGCTCAGGGCGCCGACCTTGCCCACCGGCACCCCGCGGTAGGTGACCTCGGCGCCGGGGAAGACGCCCCCGGAGTCGGCGAAGTCGGCCCGCACGGTGTAGCCGCGGTCCAGGACCTCGTCCACCAGGCCCGTGTACTCGGCGCCGACGTACGACACCCCCACGGCGGTGAGGGCGGCGAAGGCGATCAGTTGCGTCTTGACCGTACGGGTGATCACGGCTGGACCCCCTTCAGCATCAGCTCGGCGAGTTCGAGGTCGATCCCCTCGGGCCAGTCGCCCCGGGTGCGGTGGCCGCCGGAGCCGTAGCCGACGGTGCACACCGGCGGACACAGCGGACCGCCACCGCCCGATGGTGCCGACGGGGCCGATGGCACGCTCGGACCGCTCGGCAGCGCGGTGGGCTTCGGCACGTCCGGCAGATCCGGTGCCTGAGGGAGATCCGGTACGTCCGGCAGGTCCGGGGCCCCGGGAAGCTCCGGTGTCCGCGTGTCCCCGCCGTTCCGGCCGCCCGGCTCGTCCGTCAGGTTGCCGTAGATCCCGGGCAGATCGAGGTCCGCCGTGATGTGCAGGTTGACGTAGTCGCCCTTGATGGCGTCCACCACGTTGCGCGGGAACGGGTACGTCGTCAGCAGTTCCAGGGAGTTGGGCAGGTCGCTGCCCGCCTTGTTGAGCTGTTGCAGGATCGGCCGGAGCTGCTTGAGGTTGGCGACCGTGTCGTCGTGCGAGGCGTTGACCACCTTGGTGCCGGTCCTGCCCAGCTTGGACAGGGCGGTGAGCATCCTCGTCAGATCGCGGCGCTGGTCGGCCAGGACCTTCAGGGCGGGCGGCATCGTGTCGACGGCCTCGGCGATCGTCCTCTTCTCCTTGCCCAGCCGTTTGGCCAGCCGGTCCACGGCCTTCAGCGCGCGGACGATGTCCCGGCGCTGGTCATCGAGGCCGCCGATGAAGGTGTCGAGCTCCTTGAGCAGGGACTTGACCCGGTTCTCCCGGCCTTCCAGGGCCTTGTTCAGCTCCGTGGTGATCGTCTTGAGCTGGGCCACGCCGCCGCCGTTGAGCAGGGCGGACAGCGCGGACAGCACCTCCTCGACCTCCGGGTTGCGGCCGCTGCGGGACAGGGGGATCACGTCGCCGTCGCGGAGCCGGCCGACCGGCGTGCCTTCCGGCGGCGCGGCCAGCGCCACGTACTTCTCACCGAGCATGCTGGTCTGCCGCAGCCCGGCCACGGCGTTGGCGGGCAGCTTCACCGAGTCGGCGACCCGGAGGCGGACCCTCGCGTGCCAGCCCTCCAGCTCCACCTTCTCCACCGCGCCCACGGTGACGTTGTCGACCTTGACCGCCGACTGCGGCACCAGGTCGAGGACGTCGCGGAACTCGACGGTGACGTGGTAGGCACGGCCGTCAGCGGCGGCTCCGCCGGGGAGCGGGACGTCGTACCAGCCGTTGAACTCGCAGCCGGACAGCAGCAGTGTCCCGACGGCCGCCCACGCGACGGCCCCGCCCTTGCGCAGTGGCCTCATGCGCGCGCCCCCAGGATTCCGCCGAGGGTGCGGTCGATCGTGCCGGTGGCGGCAGTGCCGTCGGGCACTTCGGGCACTTCGGGCAGGGAGTCGAAGAGGTCCCTGAGGTCCCGGCAGTCGGCCTTCTCCCCTGTCGTCTTCAGGATCGAGCACAGCAGGGAGGCGGGATCCTGCGGGTGGTCGGGGTTGTTGCGGGTGTCGAGGGTGCCGGCGGCGGGGTTGTAGGCGTTGTTCAGGTTCGACATGCCCGTCGGCGCGACCTCCAGCAGCTCCTCCAGTGCCGCCCGTTGGGTGACGAGCACCTTGGTCACCTTGCTCAGGCCCTCCACGTTCGACGTCAGGGACTTCTTGTTCTTCTTCACGAAGGCGGACACGTCACCGAGGGCCGTGCCGAGGTGTTTCAGCGCGGCCGCCAGGTCCTTGCGCTCGCCCGCGAGCTGCCCGGCGACCTTGGCGAGGCTGCTGTTGAACGACCGCACGCTCTTGTCGTCCGCCGCCAGCGCCGCCGTGAACACCTGAAGGTTGCGGACCGTGCCGAACAGGTCCGTGCGGCCGTCGGACAGGGTCGTGACCGCCTCCGAGAGGTCCTCCACCGTCCGGTGCAGGTTCTCGCCCTGGCCGTCGAGGTTGTCGGCGCTGACGCCGAGCAACCGTGACAGGGCGCCGTCCTTGTTGGCGCCCTCGGGTCCCAGGGCCTCGGCCGTGGTGTGCAGGCTGTCGAAGACGCGGTCCAGTTCGACCGGCACGGCCGTGCGCGACTCGGGGATCTCGTCCCCGTCCCGCAGGACCGGGCCGCTCCGGTACACCGGCAGCAGCTGCACGTAACGGTCGCTCACCACCGAGGAGTTGATGATCGCGGCCTGTGCGTCCGCCGGGACCTTGCGGTCCGCGTCGTACTCCAGCTCCACCCGCACCCGGCCGCCCTCCGGCGTGATCTTCCTGACCTGGCCGATCCGCACGCCCAGCACGCGGACGTCCGAGCCGGGGTAGATGCCGACGGTGCGGGGGAAGTACGCCGTGACGCGGGCCGGCTCGGTCCGCGGCCACAGGACGTAGGTGAGCGCGGCGACCAGGGCCAGGACGGTCAGCAGGGCCAGGCTCTTCCTCCAGCGGTTGCTCACCGCGCACCTCCCGTTCGCGTCCGCGGCACGACCGGGGCGGCGACCAGGTTCTGGACGTAGGAGTCGAACCAGCGGCCGTTGCCGAGGGTGTTGGTGAAGACCCGTACGTAGGGAGCCAGGAGCTTGATACTCCGCTCCAGGCCGGCTTGGTTGCGTTCGAGCATCTTCACCACGGTGTTGAGGCCCTTGAGCGCGGGCCCGATCTCCTTGTCGTTGTCCTGGACCAGGCCGGAGAGCTGGATGCCGAGCGAGGCGGAGGTCTTCAGCAGCTTGTGGATCGCCGCCCGCCGCTTGCTGATCTCCTTGAACAGCTTGTCGCCGTCCTCGACCAGGGCGGTGAAGTCGTCCGACCGTTCGGCGAGTACGCCCGTCACGCCGTTCGCATGGTCGAGGAGCTCCCCGAGGGCCTTGTCGCGCGAGGCCACTGTCCGAGAGATCTTCGACAGACCCTTGATGGACGCCCGTACCTCCTGCGGTGAGTCCTCGAAGGTGGTGGAGATGGTGTCCAGGGCCTTGGCCAGCCGGTCGGTGTCGACCTTCTCCGTCGTGGTGGTGAGATCGCTGAACGCCTGCACGACGTCGTACGCGGGGACGGTCCGCTCCAGCGGGATCTCGCTGCCGGGCTCCAGCCGGCCCCGTCCCTTGGGGTGCAGGGCGAGGTACTTGGCGCCGAGGATCGTCTTGACCCGGATCGACGCGCCGGTCCCGGTGCCGAACGCCGGCTCGTCCTTGATCTTGAAGGTGACCTTCACGTGGTCGCCGTCCAGGTCGACCTCTTCGACCTTGCCGACCTTGACCCCGGCGATCCGCACCTCGTCGCCCGGCTTGAGACCGCCCGCCTCCGCGAAGGCGGCGCTGTACGTCTCGCCGTCGCCGATCACCGGCAGGCGGTCGGCGTTGAACGCGGCCACGGTCAGCAGCGCCAGGACGGTGAGTCCGACTGCACCGATGACGAGGGGGTTGCGCTCGCGGAAGGGCCCGAGGTGCGGACGGCGGAGCCGTATCCTCGGCAGCTTCGGCGGGTCGACGCGGACCTTGATCAGCGGCTGTGGACGCGGCCTGCGGCGGGCCCGGACGCTCGGGAGCCTCAGGTTCGGCAGCTTCGGCGGTTCCACGCGCACCTTGAACAGCGGCTCCGGGCGGCGCTTGCGGCTCATGCCCCGCACCTCGCCCTCGCCACGTGCATCTCGGGCGTGAGCACCTGCTTCGTCTTCGGCAGCACGATCCGGCCGTCGAAGTCGCACAGGTAGAAGTTGAACCACGAGCCGTAGGACGCCGTCCCCGTCAGCTCGCCCAGCTTGTTCGGCAGCCTCTTCAGCACGCCCTCCACGGTCTTCTCGTTGTCGTTCAGCGTCCCGGTGAGGTCGGTCAGTTCCGCGATGTCGTCCTTGAGCGGCGGGCGCGCGTCCTTCAGCAGGCCCGAGGTGGCCTCCGTCAGGTCGCCGATGCTCACCAGCGACTGACCGATGGGCTTGCGGTCGGCGGACAGGCCCGAGATGACCCGGCGCAGCTGCTTGAGCAGCCCGGAGAAGCGGGCGCCGCGCTTGTCGAGCGTCTTCAGCACGGTGTTGAGGTTGTCGATCACCGAGCCGATCAGCTTGTCGCGGCCGGCCAGCGTCGTGGTGAGCGACGCCGTGTGCGTCAGCAGGCTGTTGACGGTGCCGCCCTCGCCCTGGAGGGTCTTGATGATCTCGGTGGCCAGCTGGTTGACGTCCTTCGGGCTGAGCGCGGCGAACAGCGGCTTGAAGCCGTTCAGCAGCGCGTTCAGATCGAGGGCGGGCTGGGTGCGCGCGAGCGGGATCGTGCCGCCGGGACGCAGCCGGGTGCCGTCGCCGGCGCCCTCGGTCAGCGCGACGTAGCGCTGACCGACCAGGTTGCGGTAACGGATGACGGCGCCGGTGCTGGTGAGCAGTGGCCGGTCCCGGCTGACCGTGAAGGTGACCTCGGCCAGCGTCCGGTCCTTGATCCGGATGCCCGCGACCTCGCCGACCCGCACTCCCGCCACCCGGATGTCGTCACCCTCCTCCAGCCCGGTGACGTCGCTGAAGACCGCGCGGTACTCGTGCTCGGGAGTGAGGGAGATGTTCACGATGGTTGCCGCGAGCAAGGCCGTCGCCACCACCGTTACCAGTGCGAAGAGACCGAACTTGATCAGCGGAGCGGCGGTCTGCCGGGCACCTGTGGTGCTCATGCGACACTCACCGCCGTCCCGCGCGCCATCGGCCCGAACAGCAGCGTCGCGACCGGCGGCACCTCGTCGGCGGGCACGCCCAGCACCGGCGCCACCAACGAGCCGACGGCCCGCTGCTCGGCCCGGGTGGCGGAGACGCCGAGGGGGCCGCCCGAGGCCGTACCCGGCTTCTCGGAACCGTCATCGAGGTGGGCGCCGGGCGCCGGCACCGGAGGATGCGGCAGATCACGGCAGTTCGGGCCCGACCGCTCGCCGTAGCGCGGTTCCTCACCCGGCTCGTACGCACCCCGCGGTCGTACGACCTCCAGCGTGATGTGCATCTTCCCGCCCCGGAACGCCTCCTCGGACGCCTTCTCCTGCCGGACCAGACCGGCCAGCAGACAGGGGTACTGGGGCGAGTAACGGGCGAACAGGTCCAGCGTGGGGCGGGAGACCCGGCCGAGGGTGATCAGCCGGTCGCCGTTGGCGTCGAGGAAGTCCTCGGCGGTGCCCGCGGTGGTCGCCGTGGTCGTCAGAGCCGCCGCCAGCCGGTCCTTCTGCTCGACGATCGTGCGGCTGGTGGTGACGGTGTTGCGCAGGATCTCCATCAGGTCGGGCGCCGCGTCGCCGTAGACCTCGGCGACGTCGGCGAAGCGGGCGATGTCCTCTTTCAGGGACGGCAGGTGCGGATTGAGGCGGCGCAGGTAGGCCTCCACGCGCGTGAGGTTGTCGCCGATCCGGTCGCCGCGGCCGTCGAGGGCGGTGGCGAACGCGGAGAGCGTGGCGTTGAGTTTGCCGGGCTGCACGGTCCGCAGCAGCGGCAGCAGGTCGTTCAGCAGTTGCTGGACCTCGATGCCGACGCGGGTGCGGTCCTGGGTGATGACGTCCCCGGCGCGGATGGGCCGGGCCGATGAGCCGCGCGGTGCGATCAGGTCGACGTACTTCTCACCGAACAGCGTCTTGGGCAGCAGGCGCGCGTGCACGTCGGACGGGATCCGGGCGACGTGCTCCGGCTTCAGCGCGATGTCGAGCGTCGCCTTCGTCCCGTCCGCCCGCACCTCGCGCACCTCGCCCACCAGCAGCCCGCGCAGCTTGACGTCGGCGCGCGGATCGAGCTGGTTGCCGAGGCTGTCGGCCTCCAGCGTGATCCGCACGACCGGCGTGAACACCTGGCGGTAGACGGCGACGGACAGGGACAGCAGCAGTGCGAGCACGGCGATGAAGACGACGCCGTACAACCGCAGTCTCAGCACCCTCATGCGGTGGCTCACCCCGCGATCCGTACGGTCGTGCTGGCGCCCCAGATGGCCAGCGACAGGAAGAAGTCCAGGACGTTGATCGCCACGATCGAGGTCCGCACCGCGCGGCCCACCGCGATGCCGACCCCCGCCGGGCCGCCGCTCGCGTAGTAGCCGTAGAAGCAGTGCACCAGGATGATCAGGACGGCGAAGACCAGCACCTTCCCGAAGGACCACAGCACGTCCACCGGGGGCAGGTACTGCTGGAAGTAGTGGTCGTACGTGCCCGTGGACTGCCCGTAGTAGCCGGTGGTGATGGTGCGGGCGGCCAGGTACGAGGAGAGCAGGCCGATCACGTACAGCGGGACGACGGCCACGAACCCGGCGATCATCCGGGTCGTCACGAGGAACGGCAGCGAGGGCACGCCCATGACCTCCAGCGCGTCGGTCTCCTCGCTGATCCGCATCGCGCCCAGCTGGGCGGTGAACCCGGCGCCGACGGTCGCGGAGAGGGCGAGCCCGGCCACCAGCGGGGCGATCTCACGGGTGTTGAAGTACGCCGAGAGGAACGCCACGAAGTTGGAGGTGCCGAGCTGGTTGAGCGCGGCGTACCCCTGCAACCCCACTTCCGTGCCGGTGAAGAACGACAGGAAGGCGATCACGCCGACCGTGCCACCCACGACGGCGAGCGCGCCCCGGCCGAAGCTCACCTCGGCGAGCAGCCGCAGGATCTCCTTCTTGTAGCGGCGCAGGGTGCGGCCGGTCCAGGCCAGCGACCGCCCGTAGAAGGACAGCTGGGCACCCAGCTCCTCCAGACGACTCAGCAGCGCCATGCCTCAGCCCTTCTGCGGAACGACTTGGAAGTACACGGCGGTCATCACGAAGTTCGTGACGAACAGCAACATGAAGGTGATCACCACCGACTGGTTCACCGCGTCGCCCACACCCTTGGGTCCGCCCTTCGCGGTCAGCCCCTTGTAGGAGGCGACGATCCCGGCGATCGCACCGAACACCAGCGCCTTGACCTCGGCCGCCCACAGGTCGGAGAGCTGGGCGAGCGTGGTGAAGGAGGCCAGGTAGGCGCCGGGAGTGCCGTTCTGGAGGACGACGTTGAAGAAGTAGCCGCCTGCCACGCCGACCACCGACACCAGGCCGTTGAGCAGCACCGCCACCAGCATCGACGCCAGCACCCGGGGAACGACCAGCCGGTGGATGGGGTCGATGCCCAGCACCTGCATCGCGTCGATCTCGTCGCGGATCTTCCGCGCCCCGAGGTCGGCGCAGATCGCCGTGCCGCCGGCGCCCGCGATCAGCAGCGCGGTGACGATCGGCGAGGCCTCGCGCAGCACTGCGAGCACGGAGGCGGCCCCGGAGAAGGACTGGGCGCCGAGCTGCCGGGTCAGACTGCCGATCTGGAGCGCGATGACCGCCCCGAACGGGATGGAGACCAGGGCCGTCGGCAGGATCGTCACGCTCGCTACGAACCACGCCTGCTGGATGAACTCCCGCGCCTGGAAGGGCCGTCGGGGGATCGTCCGGACGACGTCCAGTGCCATCGCGAAGAGGCTGCCGGAGTGCCGCAGCGCTCCGGCCGGTGACAGGCTCATGCGCCGGCCCCCTCCTTCTGGTGGAGCCGGGCCTCGCGTCGTGCGATCGCCTGCCAGCGGGGCGGGCGGGTGATGCCCGGTCCCGGCAGCAGGCGGGGAGCCGGCTCCTGGACGCGCGCGCTGTCGTCGATCTGCGCGAGCTCCTGCTCGACCTGCGCCGCGTCCTTCTCCTCCGCCATGCCGATCGGGCCCTGCATCCGGCCGTTCAGGAACTGCCGTACGACGGGCTCGTCGCTGGTCAGCAGCTCCGCGCGCGGCCCGAACATCACCAGCTCGCGGCGGAAGAGCAGCCCGATGTTGTCCGGCACCTGGCGGGCCGAGGCGATGTCGTGCGTGACGATCAGGAAAGTCGCGTCGATCTGGGCGTTGAGGTCGACGATGAGCTGGTTGAGGTAGGCGACGCGGACGGGGTCCAGGCCCGAGTCGGGTTCGTCGAAGAGGATGATCTCCGGGTCCAGGACGAGAGCCCTCGCCAGCCCGGCGCGCTTGCGCATCCCGCCGGAGATCTCGCCGGGCAGCTTCCCTTCCGCCCCGATCAGCCCGACCATGTCCATCTTCTCCAGCACGATGCGCCGGATTTCGCTCTCGGACTTCCGGGTGTGCTCGCGCAAGGGGAAGGCGATGTTGTCGTACAGGTTCATCGAGCCGAACAGCGCGCCGTCCTGGAACAGCACGCCGAAGAGTTTGCGCACCTCGTACAGGTCGTGCTCGCGGAGCTTGGTGATGTCCCGGCCCTGGATCGTGATCGAGCCGCGCTCCGGCTTCAGCAGTCCGACGAGCGTCTTGAGGAACACCGACTTGCCCGTGCCCGAGGGGCCGAGCATGACCGAGACCTCCCCGGCGGGCAGCGTCAGCGAGACGTCCTGCCAGATGACCTGGTGACCGAAGGACTTGGTCAGCCCTTCCACACAGATCTCGACACCCATCCGGTCCACCCTTCAGCCCGTGGAGCAGTGCCCCTGGAGCAGCTCTGACATCTGCTCTACGGGGAGGGGCTGGGCGTCCGTCGCTGGTGTGGCCGGATTTTTTTCGGGCGGGTTACGGGCAGCGCTCTCGGGTCGGTTTCCGGCAGCACCTTCGGGCGGTCGCCGGGCAGCGCGACCGGGCAGGTTTCGGCAGCGCTACGGAAGCGGGCTCGCCGTGAGCCCGGGGAACGAGGGGGACGGCGCACCGGAAGTCTCAGGGGCTTCCGGGACGGCCGTGGCCGCCGTGTCCGTCGGCACGGCGGGGAGCTCCACCGGCAGGTCGGGGGCGTCGGGCACCTGCGGGACCTCCGGCGCGGACAGCCCGGGCAGCGGGGCCGCCGGGACCCCCGGAACATCCGGCAGGCCCGGGACCTCCGGAACGTCCGGGACCTGGGCGACGACCGGGACCTCCGGCAGCGACGGCACGGACAGCGGGAGGAACGATTCGCCGGCGGGAGCCCCGGCCGCTCCGCGCTCGGCTGCGGCAGCCGTGGGCTCGGTCCCCCGAGGCGGACGGCCCTCGCCACCGCCGTCCGGCCGCATCGTCTCCGCGCCCGGCGTGGCGACCGCGGGCCGAGGCGCCACACCGCCCCCGCCTCCACTGCCGTCGAGGGCGTACGGCAGCACGAACCCCGCCACCGCCAGGGACGCCGCCGTCGAGGCGACCGCCACGGCCTGTGCCCTGCCCACCCCGCGCGGCCGCCTCCATCCGATCAGGAACAGTGCGCACCCGAGCGTGGCGGCCAGCGACTGCCGCAGCGTCCGCCTGGCCCGGGCCAGCAGCGACTCGACGGTCCGGTAACTCAGCCCCATCCGGACGGCGACCTGGCCGACGTCCAAGTCCTGCGACTTCAGCCGCAGCGCCTCGGCCTGCCGCGCGGGCAGCTCACCGCTGCGCACCGCCAGCCACTTCGCCTCGGCCCGGTCGCACACAGCCTCCTCGACTAGCACCGGACCGGGGGCGATGAGCGTCGGGCTGGTTCGCACCTCGGCCTCGCGGTTCATCTGCCGGTAGCGGTCGACGCACAGGCGCATCGTCACCGTCGTCAGCCAGGCCACGAGCCGTTCCTCGTCCAGGTCGGGCCGCTCGGCGGCGCGCAGCATCGCCTCATGCACCGCATCCTCGGCGTCCTCCGCACTCATCGACCTGCGCCGGGCCACCTTGAGCAAATGCTCGCGGTGGCTCCACATGTGGCGCCACCGCTCGTCGGCCGCGTGCATCTCCACAGGTGTCTCTGCGGGCATGTCCGTCGCCATGAGGACCCCTTCGCGCTCACCCACCGGTCTCGTGCTGTCCGGCGGGGGGCGACATTACCGCCGAGTATCGGCGGTTGTGGAGGGGGAGACGGTCATCGAGTCCGCGCTGTTACTGGTGCGTGGGACGCCGCTGGGCAGCAGGTTCTCGCCGGGGAGCTCCATGTCCGGGTCGAGGGCGGGGAGTTGCGGCTCGTCCGACTTCTCGGGTTCGGTGGCCGGGCCGGTTCCGGCCGGGGCCGGGGAGGCGGGGGTCGACGAGGTACGGGACGGCGGGGCACTGGGCCGGGCGGAGGGTGTGCGCGACGGCTTCGGTGTGGCGGCCGGCCGCGACGGCTCCGGGCGCGCGGAGGAGGACCCGGCGGAGACGTCCGGCACCACCCGGTGTCCTTCCGTGAAGTATGCGTACCAGGCCCTGACCGTGCGCAGGTAGGCCGCCGAGTGGTTGTAGCCGAGGATCGCCCGGTCCAGCTGGGCGGGGTCCGACAGGTCCCGGCCGCCCGCGCACAGATAGCGTCCGGCGGCGAGCGCCGCGTCGAGGACGTTGTTCGGGTCCCTGTGCCCGTCACCGTTGCCGTCCGCGCCCCAGCGGGCCCAGGTCGACGGGATGAACTGCATCGGCCCGACCGCACGGTCGTACGCGGTGTCCCCGTCGTGGACACCGCCGTCGGTGTCCCGGATCAGCGCGAAGGCCACGCCGTCCAGCCGCGGCCCGAGGATCGGCGCCACGGTCGTACCGTCCGACCTCACGCTTCCGCCCCGCGCCTGCCCCGACTCCACCTGCCCGATGGCCGCCAGCAGCTGCCAGCGCAGCCGACAGCCGGGAGCCTCGCGCGCGAGCCGGTCCTCGGCCCTCCGGTAGGCGGCGAACACACTCGCCGGCAGCGCGCCACCCACCTCCACGGCCACCACGCCACCCGCGCGCTTCCCGGTCCGCAGCGGCGGAAGCTCCGTGCGGTAGGGGGCGTCGCCGGACACGCTAGGTCCGTGCTCACCTGGTGCCTGAGCGGGCGCCGGTACGGAGGCCCGCGCCGGGCTCACCCCCGGCGCCTGCGACGCGGTGAGCGCCGCCATCGCCGCCACGGCGGCCGCCGTACCCCTGACACATCTGCCCCTGTGCCCTGCCACGTCCTGTTCCCCTCCCGGTGAGCTTCCTGTCGTCTGCTCTACGGGGGAGGGTGGGGGGTCCGTCGCGGGGATTTGCGCACGTTGCGGCTACGGCGGTTTCCGCACGCCGCTCAGCGCCTTCTCCGCTCGCTGGCCGACGAGGCGGGTGACGAGGTGCTGGCAATCGTCCGCGAGCGCGCAAGGAATGCCCTGCTCAGGGATGCTCGACTGGCCAAGGGAGTGTGTGAACCAGCCCCCACGCGAAGCGGCGAGCTTTCGATCCGCACTCCCCCAGTGGCATGATCGATTGACAATTCGAATTGACGGGCTTGGAGGGGGAACAGGTTGTCTTTCGAGGAGGAGTGGGCCCAGTTGAAGGCCGACGCCTTGGCGCGTCAGCGGACCGGCACGCAGATCAATCAGTTGCCGGCGGACAGCGGTGGCGGGGCCGTCGCCCCGGCTACCGGTTCCCTGGTCGCCAAGGCTCAGTCGATCAACGGCAACGCGAATCTCCTGATCGAGATCGCGGGCTTTCTGCATGAGGGCCGGCCCGATGACGAACTGACCACCATGGCCCGCGCCCCTCGGGCGCCCGCGGACGTGTGCAAGCAGGTGGCACGGTTCGCGGGGTTCGCCGATGACCAGTACCTGGACGTCGTCGCCCTGTTCGCGGCCCTGTCCACGCGCCTCAGGACAACCGGCGGCGACTTCGTGAAAATCGACGACGACACGGCTCAACACTTCCTGGACAACGTCCTGGAGTATGGTCAGTACGTCGCCCCGGAGGCGCGATGAGCAGCGGCATCAGTCACCGTAAGGACGTCGAGTTCCTGGAAGACTGCAACCCGCCCCTCGTCGAACGGAACGCGGACGAATTCAAGCGCCTGCACGACATGCTCGTGGCGGTCGACCCTTCCGCCGAACGCGCCGAGAAGCACACGCAGTGGAAGAGCGAGGGCAGCCGGCACTACGAAGCCCGGCTCTCCGAGGGGCGCAAGCTGGTCGCACAGCTCGCGGAAGGCTATGACAAGGCGTCCAGCGCTCTGCGCAGCTACGCGTTCGCGCTGGAGGTGGCCAAGGCCCACTACTCCAACGGCAAGGCGAACGAGCGGTTGCTCGCGGACCTGATCCACACCAAGGGCACGGCGATCACCCGTGAGGCGCAGGAGGCGGAGCCGATGCGCCAGTGGGAGGACATGCGTGACACCACCGGGGTCATGGACTTCTTCGCCGAGCTGACCATGGATGTCGACGACATCCGCGAGGACGCGAACCGGCTGCACGACGCCGCCGGTGGGGATTTCCAGCTCGCGAAGACCACGGAACACGAGGCGCGGGAAATCTGCGTCCACGAGCTCAAGCAGGCCTATGACCTGCTACCTGATTTCCGCATGGGTTTCATCCAGCGGGTCGACATCGTTTCGGCGATCCCGGAGCTGCGGCGCGAGGCAGCCGAGGCGAGCACGAACCCGCTGACGCGGCTGTCCGGCAGCGGCCCCAAGCAGGACTACTCCCCCATCGCCGGCGACGACATCGTCTCCCCGGCCCTGCGGGACATCCGCCTCCAGATCGCCAACCTCCCCGGAGCGCAGGACAGTTACTGGAGTCCGCCGTCCACCGCGCAGGACCGCGCCGACTGGATAGCGGCGAACAAAGAGATCATCAAGGCCGCGGCACGGAATTCGGGGCTGCCGCCGGACATGGTCGCCGGTATCGCGTGGCAGGAGGTCGGCGGACAGCCCGGCATCCTGGACGACATGACCGACACCATCCGCGAACAGGCGGACTCTCCCTTGAGCCCGATCGCTCCTGAGAGCCTGCCGTGGCGGCTCGGCGGTGACCCGGACAACACGTCCATGGGCCCCATCGCCATCCAGGTGCGACGTGGCGCCGAGGTTCTCGGTTACGACCCCGAGCACCTCACCGACCAGCAGCGCGGCACGGTGGAAACAGCCCTGCAGGACCCCGCGCAGAACATCTTCATCGCTTCGGAGTACCTGGCCCAGCTCAAGGCGGAGAGCGAGTTCGCCGATGTGCCGGCCGAGGAGATGACACCGGCCCAGTACCAGGAACTCGCCGCGCGTTACAACGGCGGGCCGTACTGGGAGACCGACGACGCCCAGGACTACGGGCGTGGGTTCGCGAACAATTTGGACGAGGCAAGGAACGCACTGCGCTGATGACCAGCCCTTCCCACGTGGACGACGACCGCGGCTGCCTCCGTCTGGTCCTCGCCGTACCCCTCACCCTGCTCACCCTCATCGCCGCGTACTTCTGCTGGACGGCACTGACCATCACGCCGTCCGGCACCTGGGACGACGACGCGTATGCCGGAATCGTGCTGTCGTGCGTCGTCACCATCGCCGTCGCCGGGGCCGCGGCAGCGCTGTGGCTGGTGCCGTCGGTGCGGAGGGTCATGCCGTGGTGGTGGATGCTTCCGACTCTGCTGCTGGGAGTCGTTGCCGGAGTGCGATGGGCCATGGGCGGTTAGCCCACCGCCACGAGCACCAGGCCGAAGACCTGGGCGGCAGACGAGTCGGGCTGTACGCCGGGTTCTGTCACCCGGTCGCCTCGCGGCGGCCGGGGAGACGGCCATCCATCTAGGACCGGCGTTGCCACCGGCCTCCTGCGGTCTACCCGCGGACTCGGGCGGGCAGCCCTCGATCGTCCGCGCAGAGACACCGAGGTGTCTCCTCTTGACCTTGCTCCGGGTGGGGTTTACCTAGCTGCCTGAGTCACCTCAAGCACTGGTGGTCTCTTACACCACCGTTTCACCCTTACCGAGGACCGAGGTCCCCGGCGGTCTGCTTTCTGTGGCACTGTCCCGCGGGTCACCCCGGGTGGCCGTTAGCCACCACCCTGCCCTGTGGAGCCCGGACGTTCCTCGGGAAGCTCCCCGTCAGGGGGACTCCACGCGGCCGTCCGCCCGGCTCGTCTGCCGTGTCGACCATGGTACCCGTACCCGGCGGACGTCCCGCTTCGGCGTCGCGGCCGTGGCCAGGACCGAGCCCGCCAGGATCAGGGTGAAGGCCACGCCGATGCCGAGCGTCAGCTTCTCGTCCAGGAACAGCGCGCCCGCGGCGACCGCAACCGCCGGGTTGACGTACGTGATCACACCGGCCCGGGTCGGGCCGACCTCCTTGATCAGCTCCAGGAAGGCCACGAACGCGATCGCGGTGCAGACGACGCCCAGGCCGGCGAGGGCTGCCAGGACCTCGCCCGACGGCATGGTGGCCGGCCTGGTCAGGAAGGCCGCGGGGGCGTAGACGACGGCGGCCAGCGTGAGGCACGGGGTGATCAGCTGGAGCGTCGGGACGTCCTTGAGGTACCGGGCGGCTATCAGCGGGGCCGTGGCGTAGCCGACGACCGTCACCAGCACCTCGGCCATCGAGAGGGCGTCGCCCCCGGTGAGGTGCGGCAGGGTCAGGACGGTGACGCCCCCGAGACCGAGGGTCAAGCCGGCGATGCGGCGGGTGCCCACCCGCTCCTCCGCGCCGAAGAAGCGCGCCAGGACGAGGGCGACGATCGGCACGCCCGCGATGAGGAGGCCGGCGGTCGAGCTGGACAGGCGGCGTTCGGCGTCGGTCAGGGTCCACCAGGGGCCGACGATCTCGATGAGGGCGAAGGCCAGCATCGGCTTCCAGTGCGCCCGCACGGTACGGCCGAAGCCGCCCTGGCGCAGGGCGAACGGGAGCAGGAGTGCGGCGCCGAGGGCGCAGCGCGCGAACACCACCATGGACGGGGACAGCTCGTCCACCGCCACTTTGATCATCAGGTAGGGGACACCCCAGACGACTCCCATCAGGGAGAACAGGAACCAGCCGCGTGCAGTCATGCGACGAGTCTCGGGCGTCTCACCCCACGGTGTCTTGAACGCTGTTGCGGTACGCCGCCGGGGTCACCCCCAGCACTCGGCGGAACCAGCGGGTGAGGTGCGCCTGGTCCGCGAAGCCGACGAGGCCCGCGACCTCGGCGGGACGCAGTCCGGCTTCCAGGAAGCCACGGGCCCTGGCCACCCGGTGCTGGGCGAGCCAGGCGTACGGCGGTACGCCCATGGTCGTGCGGAAGGCGCGCAGCAGCTGGTAGCGGGACAGGCCCAGGTCGGTGGCGAGGGCGGCCAGGGACGGAGGGTCCAGCAGCTCGTCGGCGAGGCGTTCGCGTACGGTCCTGGCGATGCCCACCGCCCCGGGCACGGTGTCGTCGGTCGCCCGGGCCGTGGAGTGGCGGCGGGCCAGGGCCGTGAGCAGCCAGGGCAGCCGGGACTCCGCTTCCAGCGGGTCGGGGCAGGCGCTGATGTCGGTGTGGGCGGCGCGCAGGGCCACCGCCAGTTCCGGGTCGTGGAGGACGGCGTCGCGGAAGTGCGGAAGGCCGCCGAGGGTGCCGTCGGTGAGGAGGGCCGGTTCGGCGTAAAGGGCCTGGTAGGCGTAGCCGTCGCAGGCGGCCGGGCCTCCGGTGTGCATCTCGCCCGGCTCCAGGACGACGATCGAGCCGGGGTAGGAGTGGATGTGCCCGCCCCGGTACGCGATGACCTCGGAGCCGCCGACGGTGACGCCGATGGTGAACTCGTCGTGGGCGTGGGGTGCGTAGACGTGCTGGTCGAAGTGGGCGGTGAGGAGGTCCAGGGGCGGGCCGGCACGGCCCAGGCGCGCCCTGGTCCAGCTGGCCTGTTCTTGTCTCCCCATGGCGTACCCCCCGCCCCCAGGGGATCAGAGGAGGTCTGCCGTGTCCAGGTCGAAGGCGAAGGGTTCCGGCAGTGTGACGGTCTTGCCGAAGGGGCGGGCGCAGTGCTCGCGGTAGTCGTCTTCCTTCGGCTCACTGAAGACGGTGACTTGAGCCGTGTCCCGGTCGACCAGCAGGTAGAGCGGGATGCCGGCGCGGGCGTAGCAGCGGCGCTTGGCCTCGCGGTCGGCCTGCGGCTTGGTGGAGGTCACCTCCATCACCATGGCGACCCCGTCGCAGGGCATCCACGAGTCGGCTCCCCGGTACAGGCGCAGTTCCACTGGAGCGAACGTGCCGTCCGGAACCACATGGTCCTTCGGACATTCGCCTCCCCGTCGCAGCTTCAAGCCCTTGTTGCCCGAGAACTGCATGTCGGTCCGGGAACGCCTGATCACCTGGTTCACGATCAACCCGATGTAGTCCTCGTGATCCCCGTCCGGCGGCGGCGTCACAACGATCTCCCCCTCGACCAGCTCGGCCCGGAAACCCTCCGGAGTGTCCAGGGCGAGAAAGCCCTCCAGCAGGACCTCTTCCTGCGAGAGCGGCTCGTGGGCCATGGCAGTCATGTCGCGCCCCTCCTTCTGTCGCTCGCCAGACTGGGACATCGCCGAACCACCCGTCCGTGAGATCGGGAACCGTTCCCTCGATCGTGGCACACGATCACCGTCGTCGTCAGAAGGCCGGACGGCTCGCTTGACCCTGCCGCGGCGTCAACGTCTTCACTGGTGGCATGCGGATCGGAGAACTCGCCGGCGTCGTCGGCGTCACCACGCGGGCCGTGCGGCACTACCACCATCTGGGGCTGCTGCCCGAGCCCGAGCGGCGGGCCAACGGGTATCGGGAGTCTTCGGGCGGCGCCGGGAGGTGCGGGTCGTCCGCTTCCACGCCGACGACGCCGACGGGCTCGTGCGTGCCCTCGGCCAGGCCCGCGTCTGAGCTCCCCGTACGCTGTCGGGCGGAGTTCGATCGAAGGAGTACCCGTGCTTGTCCTGCTGCCGCCGTCCGAAGGCAAGGCCTCTTCCGGCCGCGGTGCCCCGCTGCAGCTGGAGTCGCTGTCGCTGCCGGGGCTGACCGCCGCCCGGGAGGCCGTCCTCACCGAGCTGGTCGAGCTGTGCGCCGGCGACGAGGACAAGGCGCGCGAGGTGCTGGGGCTGAGCGAGGGGCTGCGGGGCGAGGTCGCGAAGAACGCGGAGCTGCGCACGGCGGGGGCGCGGCCGGCCGGGGAGATCTACACCGGCGTGCTCTACGACGCCCTCGGCCTGGCGTCGCTGGACACGGCCGCCAAGCGGCGTGCCGCGCGGTCGCTGCTCGTGTTCTCCGGGCTGTGGGGTGCCGTGCGGGTGACGGACCGGATTCCGTCCTACCGCTGCTCGATGGGTGTGAAGCTGCCGGGGCTCGGGGCGCTGGGCGCGCACTGGCGTACGCCGATGGCGTCGGTGCTGCCGGAGGTGGCCGGGGGCGGGCTGGTGCTGGATCTGCGGTCCGCCGCGTACGCCGCCGCGTGGAAGCCGAAGGGTGAGGTCGCCGGGCGGACGGCGTCCGTGCGGGTGCTGCACGCTCCCACCCGGAAGGTGGTCAGCCACTTCAACAAGGCGACCAAGGGGCGGATCGTGCGCAGTCTGCTGACCTCCGGGACCGACCCGAAGGGACCGGCCGAGCTGGTGGAGGCGCTGCGGGATCTCGGGTACGTCGTCGAGGCACAGGCGCCCGTGAAGTCAGGGCAGGCCTGGTCGCTGGATGTGCTGGTCGACGAGGTGCACTGACTCTCGTTGCACAGCACGCAATGACCTTTGCGCAGTCTGCACGCCGACGGCAGGATGACGCCATGGTCTCCTCTCCCCTGCCCGCCTCCGTGCTGGGCCTCGCGCCCGTCGTCCCCGTCGTCGTCATCGAGGACGTCGGCGACGCCGTGCCGCTGGCGCGGGCGCTGGTCGCGGGCGGGCTGCCCGCGATCGAGGTGACGTTGCGGACGCCCGCCGCCCTGGAGGCGATCGGGCAGATCGCCCGCGAGGTGCCCGGGGCCGTGGTCGGGGCGGGGACGGTGATCCGGCCCGGGCAGGTCACGGAGGCGGTGGCCGCGGGCTCCCGGTTCCTGGTCAGCCCGGGCTGGACGGACGTACTGCTGGACGCGATGCGGGCGTCGGGGGTGCCGTTCCTGCCGGGGGTGTCGACCGCGTCCGAGGTCGTGGCGCTGCTGGAGCGCGGGGTGCGCGAGATGAAGTTCTTCCCGGCGCAGGCCGCGGGCGGTACGGCGTATCTCGCGTCGCTGTCGGGGCCGTTGCCGCAGGCGCGGTTCTGCCCGACGGGCGGGATAGGCCCCGACTCCGCCCCGGACTATCTGGCCCTGCCCAACGTCGGGTGCGTGGGTGGCAGTTGGATGCTGCCGCCGGACGCGGTCGCCGCCCGCGACTGGGGGCGCGTCGAGGCGCTGGCCCGGGAGGCGTCGGCGCTCAGCGCAGGTGGGACGTGTCGTTGAGGAGGCGGACGCTGGCGTTGCCGTCCGCGTAGTAGGCGACCACCGACAGGGACGCGGCCGACAGTTCCATGCGGAACAGGGACTCCGGCGGGGCGCCCAGGGCGAGCCGGACGAGCGTCTTGATCGGGGTCACGTGCGTGACGAGCAGGACCGTGCGGCCCGCGTGGGCGGCGACCAGCTTGTCGCGGGTGACGGCGAGCCGGGTGGCCGTCGCCGCGAAGCTCTCGCCGCCGCCGGTGGGTTCGGCGTCCGGGGAGGCCAGCCAGGCGTTCAGGTCGTCGGGGTGGCGCTCGCGCACCTCGGCGAAGGTGAGGCCCTCCCAGGCGCCGAAGTCGGTCTCGCGCAGCCCGTCGTCGATGCTCACGTCGAGCCCGAGCCGGGCGGCGACGATCCCGGCGGTCTCCCGGGTACGGGCCAGCGGCGACGACACGACGGCCTGGATGGTGCCCCGCCGGGCCAGCATCGCGGCGGCCCGCTCGGCCTGCTCCCGGCCCGTGCCGGAGAGGGAGGGGTCGGTGCCGCCGCTGCCGGAGAACCGCTTCTGGGGCGTCAGCGGGGTCTCGCCGTGCCGCAGCAGGACGAAGGTGGCGGGGGCGCCCATGTCGGCGGGCGCCCAGCCGGGAGCGGCCACGGCTTTGGCGGCACGGGTGTCGGTTTCGACCTTCGTGGCACGGGCATCGGGGTCGAGGCGGGCGTAGGCGCGGACCGCCGTGCGGAGCTGGCCCATGACGGCGGCCGCGCGGACGCCTCTGCCCATGACGTCGCCGATGACCAGG
>NZ_JBEOXI010000103.1:0-27293 GCF_040296465.1 Streptomyces sp. NPDC002130 | reverse complement strand
TCGGCGATCAGGTCGTGCAGGAAGTCCCGTGCCTCGCGGCGCAGTTCGCTGTGGGAGACGGCGCCGGGCTGCGCCCCGTACGGGCTCGGACATGTCGACTCCGGTAATGGGGAGAGCAGTTGAGCACGGTGGGGTACCGGTCCGCCGTTCCGGGACCAAGATCCTCATCCGTACGCCCAGTACGACTGCCTGCCTCAGCACTTGGTTGCCTGGAGCACGCCACGAATTCAGACGGCCAGGAGGAGCTAGGACTGACTCCCCCACCAGCTGCTCGCCGAGCGCTGGGCCGCCCCGTCGACGCGCTCTCGGGCCGACGTCCACCCGGGGGCGGGGCGATGGCCCGGCGCTACTCGGCCGCTTCGCCTCGGCGGCGGGCCCGCGCCCGTTCACCTGCTCTCCGCGCCTGGCGCATGAGCAGTACGAGAAAGACGTAGGTCAGCACGATGATCAGTGCGTTCTTCAACGGCTTGGGCGGTGTCATGAGCCGCCAAGTGCCCTGATTACTCGGGCACATGGCGGAATCCCTCACGTCACTTCTCCCCATGCTTCACACCGGCCGGTGGGGGTGTCAGGCCGGGCGGATCGCGCCCTTGATTGCCGACTGACCGGCGAAGAACACCGATTCTTCAAGGATGAGTGCTCCCGGCCCCGGGGCGTGGATCATCATGCCGTCGCCGCTCCAGATGCCGACGTGGCCGAGGTCGTCGTGGAAGAAGACCAGGTCTCCGACCTGGGCGTCAGCGAGCGAGACCTGCACTCCCGCTCCCCACTGGGCCTGGGAGGTCCGGGGAAGCGTGACACCGGCCGTCTTCCACGCGGCCTGGGTGAGACCCGGGGCGTCGTACGATCCCGGCCCGACCGCGCCCCATACGCAGGGGCGACCGATCTGCGCGCGGGCGAAGGCGATCACCCGCTCGGTCTGGGTGCTGTGGCCTTGGTTCGGCGACGGCCAGGATCCACCGTAGGCGCCGGGCGTGTAGGCGGTGGAGGGGGTTTCGCGCGGCATGGGGATGTCCGGCGCGAGCGGGGCGGCAGCCACTGTCGGTGCGGCGGGGGCGAGTGCGGTGACCGCCCCTGTGGGCACCGGTGGAGCAGGAGCCGCCAAAGTCGATGCAGGGATGTCCGGCAGACCGGCGCCGAAGGTGGCGGTGGTCACCTCGGCCAGTGGACCGGAGGGGTAGTAGGCGGTGAGATCGGCTGCCGGAGCCGTGGCATACGGTGCGGTCGCGACTGCCGCCGGACCGGCACCGTACGTCTCCGCCCCGCTTGGTGGAAGATCCGCCTGGTGAGCACCCGCCGTGGGGGCGGGGACGGCGGGCAGCGCCGCGGTGGCGTCGGGGACCGCGGGCAGCGCCGCGGTGAGGTTCGCAACGGCGGGCAGCACCGCGGTGGATTGTGGGCTGAACTCCGGTGCGGGCGCCGACGAGGGCTCGTACAGCGGCCACGCCGTCATGTCGCCGTCGAGGGCCGGCTGTGTACCGGCTCGCCAGGCGCTCTCGTCCTGCCGGGGCTTGCCTGCCTCAGCCGGTGCGGAACGCTGGGCGGGGAGCTCCGGGAGGAACTCAGTGGCCGGTGCCTGAGCTGATCCGCTGGTCAGCTCGAACGCGGCACCGGTGGGCGTCGGGGGCGCTTCGAGGGCACGCGGTTCTGCGGGACGTTCCGCCTGGCGTACGGGGCGTGCCGACTCCGGCGCGCGGTCGGGCCGGGCCGGCATTCTTTGGTCCGTGTGCCACGCCGGCACGGTCGGGCCCAACTTGGCGCGGGCGGCGTCGAACCACTTTCGGGCCAGGGTTCCGCCCGCTGGCTCCGCGTCACTCTGGGACCGGCCACGGGCGGCAGCCTCCCGCTGCCGCGGGATCGCAGCGGCGCGGGTCGCGTTGAAAGTGCCCGTGTCGCTCTCGGCCCGGTCGTAGAGGCTGTCGACCCACCGCCGCACCTCGTCGGGGCTCGGCCCTTCGCTCTCAGTCGCCAACGCGGGCACCAGCCGACTGCGAGAGCCGAGCCTCGGCAGTGAGAGCCTCCGGGGCAAGGGAGTTGGCCTTGTCCGGGAAGTCGGTCACTCCGGGGCGCGAGGTTCGTTCCAGCACCATGGAAAGGGCACTCCTTCCGTTCCGAGAGCGCACGAAACCACCGACCCATCGGTGAGAGTTGTGCACACGGTGACCAACTTAGCTAACTTGTGCGCCTTCCGTGAAGATCGAAGAGTGAAATGCCCTATATGCCGCTGTGACCTTCGCCCCTCCCCTCGCAAACTCCGACGCAATTGAACTCATGGGCACAGCTTTTGAGGCGTATCGAGGAGGAGACGGGCATCAAGCGGGGCCCCGCGCACCGCTCGGACTACCCGAGGGTCAGAACAGCCGCCCCTGGCAGCCTCGTGGAGGAGAGGGCGGTTCGGGCCGGTTTGTCGTTGCCGGTGCCGGTTCATCGCCGAAGAGCGGGGCCGTACCGCATTCGTCCAGCTCGGCCGGGATCCGTCCGTCGACCTCCGGGCGCGGCGGCGCGTCACGGTCGAAGTCGTCCGGAGTCATGCCCACCCAGTCGCGGCCGCCTGGCTCACTCACTCGTCGTCACCGCCTCTCCCCCGGGCCTCACTCCCGGAGCCTTCCAGGATCAAGTGTCGCCCACCCATGATCAGTTCCACCATCGGGCGATTCCGAACACCGGAGCTCAGGCGGGCGGAGCCGAACAGGTGCCGGTCTCCCGCAGTCCAAGGACTTGCACAATCACGTCATGAGCAACACTGTCGAAGCAGCCTGGTACAAGATCATGACAACTGTCGGCGAAGGGTGCCAGCTGGGACGATCACCGCTCCATGCACCGTTCGCCGCGCTCGTACACAGGGCGCATGCCGAGCCGCTGCTTCGTCAGCTACATCCCTGGGCCGGTATGTGGGAGCTGCATTTCAGCAGGTGCACACAGGCCCGTTACACCTGGGACATCCCCTACATCGGCACATTGCACAACGGCCGGTACTACGTCGAAGGGCCCAGCCGGAGCAGCCCGCGGATCGCCGAGACGGACAGTGCGCAAGCTGCGGTAGCGCTGGTCGTCAGCAGCCTGCCACCACGCTGTGGTCCGGCCTTCGTCGGCAATGCAGAGGAACTGGCCGCCTACGAGCTGTCCCAGACCGTTCACCTGAAAGAGTCAGATCTGCCCTGAAGCCGGTGGCCAAGCGCATATGCGGCCTCCAAGCGGTGAGACATTCGCCATGACCGAACCCTTACCGGCCGGCTCACTTCCGCCTCCCTGCCGCCCGCTCTCCACACCGGTCGTCTTCACGGCCGACTTCACCTCCACGACCCAATGGGTCGCGGGCCGTACATGGGCCTATCCCGGCGGAGGCCCGGTCAACCCGCGCGACGACAAGCTCGACCACCTGGTGGCCGATCCCGCATACAGCCGTTCCGGCGTCTTCCACGCCAGGCGACGACAAGACGGCCGGTGGAACACCGGGCTGCTCACCACCGAGGGAAGCGAGGAGGGTTTCACCGTCCGTGCCGGGGACGTGCTGGAAGCCCGGGTGCGGCTGCCTGAAGAGATCGGCGCCTGGCCTGCGATCTGGACCTGGCGCGACGGCGACCAGGAGATCGACGTCTTCGAGTACCACCCCGACAACCCCGACCTGCTCGAATTCACCAACCACGTACGAGGTACCAACCGCTACCACCACGATCAGGCGATCCGGCCGGGCGCTTGGGTGAACCTGCGCACCGTCTTCGGCACCCGCTCGGTGGAGTGGTGGCTCAACGGCAGACCGGTGTTCACCGACGGACGAGGCGTGGGCCGGACCTGGCACGCCTACCTCATCGTCAACCTCTCCGTATGCGCCGGGCGATACCATCCCGCACCGCAACCGGGAACGACCGAGATGTCATACGAGGTGAGCCACCTGCTCGTACGACGACCCACCCCGAGCAGCACGCCAACCGGGGCCGCATCGGAAGCGGGGTAACACGAGTCGGTCTCCGCCACAGCGACCTCCGACCAGACGCGTGACGGCACGTGGGGCGGCAACCGCGACGAGCCGCCGGTACCGAAGGCTCGGTGTCCTGCCGCAGACGGTGTGTTTGCACGCTCATCCCGAAGCAGGGCGAGGCGCTGTTCTCTGAGGGCCCTCGGCGGTGCACGTCCTGGTCGCGGTGACTCTCACCTCTGTGGCCGTGCTCCTGCCGCCTTGCGCTTCGTGCTGCTTACTTCTTGGTGGGGGCCGTCTGCTTTTTCTTCTGCTTCTGCCGTAGTTGACCCGGCGGCAGGTTGGGGGTCTTCGCCCTGTCTTCGGCGACTGCGTGGGCCGCGGTCCGCTCAGGGATGCCGGCAGTGGTGGCGGGGCGGGTGCGGGGCTTCGGCTCGCCGGAGGGCGGATGAACGTCGCGCACGGGGACCGCATCCTTCAGCGGCTGACCGGGGTCGGAAAGGCTGCGCGAAGGCCCGGCCACCGAGGTGGAGGGCGTGTCGTCCTTGTGATCGGCGGTGTCCGGAGGGGTGCTGGGAGCGACCGGATCCGGGGCGGACGGGGCCGCTTCGTCCGCGGCATCGTGCTGTGAAAATCCGTCGGTGACCACCAGACCGGTGGCTAGAAGGGCGGCCAGTGCAGCTGCCACGCCACGCGTTCGCAGGCCGCCGCGTACGGAGGCGGACCGAGACACCCGTTGAGAGAGTCCTGTCGAGGTGCTCGACCTCCCAGACGCCTGCGCGACAGGCGACACACTCCGGTGCGTACGGTCGGCGCGATCCGCGACGGTGAGGGGTACGACGCTGAGCGCGGGCCGGGCAGCGCAGGCGGCGGTCGCTCCCGCGCTCGTTCCGGAGAGACGGGTCAGGATTCGGGCGCAGTCGTACGCCTCGGGACGGACATGTTCCTCCAGGCTGGTCATGTCCCGAAGAAGGGTTGCGAAGTCGTCGGGCAGGAAGTCGGGGAGGACGGGCCGGCGGTGCAGGCGCGCTACGGCGGACTCCAAGGGGCCGCCGTCGTATTCCAGTCGGGCGGTGAGGCTCTCGAGGAGGACCAGGCCGAGGGCGTAGATGTCGGCGGGGCGACCGACCGGCCGACCCAGCACCTGTTCGGGGGAAAGGTAGGCCGCCGTGCCGGTCAGGGTGTCGGTGGCGGTGCGGGTGGTCGCATCCAGCACCCGGGAGATGCCGAAGTCCGTCAGGTGGGCGCGGCCGGAGGAGTCGAGGAGGATGTTGGACGGTTTGACATCCCGATGGACGATCCCCTCCTCGTGAGCATGAGCCAGAGCCTCGGCCAAGGACGCCCCCAGCGCAGCTGCAGCCTCGCACGACAAGGGGCCCTCGGCGATGCGGGATTTCAGGGTGCGTCCGTCGATCAGCTGCATGACCAGGAACGCATCGCCGTCATCGCGTCCGGCGTCAAAGGCGGTCACCAGACCCGGGTGGTGCAATCGAGCGAGGATCACGGCCTCGCTGCGGAAGGCCTCCTCCGTGTCGAAGCCGGTACCGGGGCGGAAAACCTTCACGGCGACCGGCCGTCGCAGCCGCAGGTCGTACCCGCGGTACACGTCAGCCGCGCCACCCGAACCGATCAGCGCATCCAGACGGTAGCGGCCCGCCACTATCCGCGCACAGCCTCGAAAAGCCCGGGCGCCCCGCACCTCGCGCAATCCCACCTCGATCTCCCCACTCCGCGCACTCGCATCGCTCACAGGCCCGCCGTCGACGCGCCGCCGAACGCAAGTACCCATCCATCCGCCGCTTGCACAACAGTGGAAGCGTCCGTCTCTCCAGCCCGCCGGCCGGACGAGCGCGCGACGGGGCCAGCCGGCGGGTCAGGACAACGCCGAAATCCTCACGAGCGGCGATGGCGGTGCGGTGCGGTGCGCGGGTGCGCGGTGCGCGGGTGCCCACCCGATCGACGAGATCAGCTCAGCGGCTTGTCCAGGACCGCCTTGCGGTGGCTGAACGTCTCGATGGAGTACCTGCCGTGGTAGTTGCCCATGCCGCTCTCCCCCACCCCGCCGAACGGCAGGTCGGAGACCGTGAGATGGGCGAGCGGCAGGCCGTATCCGAGGCCGCCGGAGGAGGTTTCCGCGGCGATCCGGTCGCGCGTCTCGCCGGACTCGCTGAAGACGTACAGCGCGAGGGGCTTGTCGCGGTCGTTGATGAAGTCGATCGCCTCGTCGAGGCCGGACACGGTGACGATGGGCAGGATCGGCCCGAAGATCTCCTCCTGCATCACGGGGGACTCCGGGTCGACGTCCGCGAGCACCGTGGGCGCGATGTACTTGCCGGTGCGGTCGCTGCCGCCGCCGGTCACGACACGGCCTGAGTCGAGCAGGGCGGACAGCCGGTCGAAATGCCGCTCGTTGATGATCCGGCCGTATTCCGGCGAGGCGGCCGGGTCCGCGCCGTACAGGGCGTCGACGGCGTTGACGAGGGCGGTCTCCAGGGCGGCTGCCGTCTCCGGGGTGGTGAGGACGTAGTCGGGGGCCACGCAGGTCTGCCCGGCGTTGATGAACTTGCCGCGGGCCAGCCGGTCGGCGACCACGTCGAGGTCGGTGTCGCGGTCGACGAACACCGGGGACTTGCCGCCGAGTTCCAGGGAGACCGGGGTGAGGTGCTCGGCAGCGGCGCGCATCACGATGCGGCCGACGGTGCCGTTGCCGGTGTAGAAGACGTGGTCGAACCGCTCCGCGAGCAGGGCCGTGGTCTCCGGGACGCCGCCCTCGACCACGGCGACCGCGTCGGGGTCGAAGTAGGCCGGGAGGAGCTCGGCCAGCGCGGCGGAGGTGGCCGCGGCCAGCTCGCTCGGCTTGGCCACGACCGCGTTCCCGGAGGCGAGCGCGCCGACCACCGGGGCGAGCAGCAACTGGGCCGGGTAGTTCCACGGGGCGATGACGAGTACGACGCCGAGCGGGTCGTACCGCGTCCAGGCGGTCGCGTCGGCGCCCAGGTGTGCGGGGACGGGGGCGGGCTCGGGGCGCAGCCACTCCTCGAGGTGGTCCAGGGTGTGGTCGATCTCCCGGATGGTGAAGTCGATCTCGGTGCGGTAGGCCTCGGTGCTGCTCTTGCCGAGGTCGGCGTGGAGGGCGGCGGCGAGGTCGGCGCCCCGCTCGGTGAGCATCACCCGCATGCGGCGCAGCTGGCCGGTGCGCCATTCCACGGGCTTGGTGCGTCCGGTGCGGAATGTGGCGCGCAGCCGGGCCACGATGTCAGCGGGCTTCTCGGGTGTGTGGTGGCTCATGGCGCCTCTCCGGTGGGCGCCGGGTGGTCGCCCGCCCGGCGCGGAATCTCGATCAGATGTATATGCCAACCTTTCTTCTGCTCCTTCGCATCCCGTCGACACGTCTTCGTGACGAGGCTCACGGGGCCGGGCCGAGTGATCACCGGCGCGCGGTTCTGGAGTGCCCGTCGGGCGCGGTCAGGCCGTGGAACCGTCCGTACCGGCGCGCGCGGGTCGTACTGCGGTGCTTTCCGCGATGTGAACCGCCCAGTCCAGGATCTGTACCGCTGCCCCTGCGGCCTCCAGGCCCTGGCAACGGGCGTGGTGCCTGTGCGTGATGCCGTCCAGGTCGAGGTGGCGGCCGAAGGCGGGGTGAGCGGCGAGGCGGCGTGCGTAGCTCCACAGGTGGGGGTGGTCGGCGATGCGGTGGACCGCGGCGGCGTCCAGGTGCAGGCGGTGCACGGTGTCGAGCTGGACCAGGGCGACCCACAGCCGTACGTCGGCGGCGGTCATCTCGTCCCCGAGGACGAAGTTCTGGTGGGCGAGCCGCCACTCCAGTGAGCCCAGGACGCGGAGCAGGGAGCCGAGAGCGGTGTGGCGCGCCGCGTCGTCGGTGTCGGCCTGCCCGGCGACCTGTGCGACGTCGTCGATGCGGTCGCAGAGGCGTTCGACGGCCTCGGTCTCCTTCTCCGCACCCTGCGGGTAGAGCAGGGGCCGGTCCGGGGCGTCACCGCCGAAGCGGCGGGCCAGGTCCCGGAGGATGTGTGAGGAGTGCGTGGTGACGATCCGTCCCGTCCAGCTGTCGCTCAGCACCGGTGCCACAGCCGGTCCGGGATGCCGATGCGAGCTGGCCTCGTACAAGGAGCGCAGCGCGGAGTGTCCGCCGTCGGGCCTGTCGGGGATCGCCGGCAGCAGCACGACCGGGAGGGTGTCCTCCAGACCGAGCAGGCTGTGGGTGATGGCGACCTGCAGACAGTTCGGGCAGGACAGCGAGAGGTGAAGGCGGTAGCGGCGCGGCACGGCGTAGTAGCCGCTGTTCGCGTCGCAGCCGATCCTGCCTCGGAACGACCGCGAGGAGGGGAGGGACGGCACGGTGGTCAGGGGTGTGGACGGCATGTGTCTCCCTGGGTCCGGAATCCGGCTGCTGGCTCTGGGAGGTGCGGCGGGCAGCGCACGCACGGAATGGGCGCGCGAGGGGGCATCGGCGCACCCGAACGCGGCGGAGTGAGGGTGCCCTCCGGACACCCCGGCTTCAGCGCAGAAGGCTCGCGGCGCTGCAGACACGCAGGAGATCGATGTGCCGACGGGAAGTGAGGAGCAGCGAAGACCGGCCGACGCGCAGGGCGCGGTCGGCGGACGGCTCCAGACGCTCCATCATTTCCTACCCATGCACTAGGGAACTCTCCTTTGGAGTGTCAGGGGGCTTTCCCGCCACGTCAAGAGGGGCTGCCGATGTTCCGTCCGGAGTCCGAGACGCAGGGCGCTCCCCCGGCCTCCCGTCCCGCAGGATGCTCAGTCGAGGCAGAACTCGTTGCCCTCGATGTCCTGCATCAGGATGCACGATTCGTTGTCCTCATCGGCAACCATCGTGTTCACGTGCACCGCGCCGAGCGCGACCAGTCGTGCGCACTCGGCCTCCAGTGTGGCGAGGCGCTCTTCACCCACGAGTCCCGTGCCGACTCGCACGTCGAGGTGTACGCGATTCTTGACGACCTTCCCTTCGGGAACGCGCTGGAAGAGCAGGCGCGGGCCCACGCCTGAGGGATCGCTGCATGCGAAGTAGACGACCTGTTCCTCAGGCGGCAGCGAGCTGTGGTAGTCCTCCCACGTGGCGAACCCCTGCGGGACCGGCGGTACGACGTAGCCCAGCACCTCGCACCAGAAGCCGGCGAGGCGCGCGGGCTCCGCACAGTCGAACGTGACCTGGAACTGCTTGATCGATGACATCGGCGCACCATAGCAAGGGACGTCGATGCTCATCTCCGGGCGTGGACAGGCACGTTGGGTATGCCGCTGCCCTCAAAGGAGGCCGTGCCGGGGCGGTCTGGTGCCGTTCAGCACGTAGCGGCCGATGTGCTGGATCTTCCAGCGGGCCGGGTCGTGCAGGGTGTGGGTGCGGGCGTCGCGCCAGTGGCGGTGCAGGCCCAGGGAGTCGAGCGCCGAGCGTGTCCCGGCGACCTCGAAGAGGGCGCTGCCGATCTCCACCGCGGCCTCGGCCGCCGTCACCTTGGCTGTGGCGACCGCGATCGATGCGGCGGCGGCCGATTCGTCGGTCAGGTCGGCGCGGGCCGCGTCGACCTGACGGGCGGCCTCGCGCAGCAACGCCTCGGCTGCCCGCTCCCGGACGGCCAGTTCACCGAACCGCTGGATCAGCAGCGGGTCCTCCGCCGCGGTGGCGTGCCCTGCGTCGACGCTCTCGAACCAGGGGCGGCTCCTGGTGCGGACGAACTCCACGGCCTCCGCCAGTGCGCTGGAGGCGATCCCGACGTCGATGGCCGTGTGCAACAACTGGGCCACCGCGCCATGGAGCTGCGGGCCGTGGAAGGTGAGGTGGTGCGGTACGACACGGTCCGCCGGGACGGGCACCGACTCCAGTCGGACGGTACCGCTGGCGGTGGTGCGCTGGCCCATGCCGTCCCAGTCGTCGAGCACGGTGAGTCCCGGGGCATCCCGCGGTACGTACGCCACGTGCAGGGTGTCGTCCTCGGCGCGGGCCAGAACGGGGATCCAGTGGGCGAACAGGGCGCCGGTGGAGTAGTGCTTGACGCCGTCGAGGACGTGGGAACCGTCGGGGCGGGGCGCGAGCCGGGTGCGGATGTCCTGCACGTGCGCCGTCCCGGCCTCGGACTGGGCGTTGCCGAACCTCTTGCCGGCCAGTACCTCCCCGAAGAGGAACTCGCGTTGCTCGTACGTTCCTTGCCGGCGCAGAACGTTGACGTACACGAAGTGACTCTGCGGGATCTGGGCGAGGCTGGCGTCGGCGCCGGCCAGCAGGCGGAAGATCTCGGCCAGCGTGCCCGCGCCGACGTCGGCACCGCCGAACTCGGCCGGCACCGACACCGCGAGCAGCCCGGACGCCGAGAGCCGCTCGATCTCCGTGTGCGGAAGCCGGCGACGGGCGTCCCGTTCGGCGGCGCCCTTGCGGAACTCCGCGGCGAGTGCCGAGGCGACGGCGAGCGCCTCGGCGTCGTCGGCGATCACATGTGTGGCACTCATCCGGTGGCCGCCAGCAGGGCCGTGCGGCCGCCCAGGGCGGCGGAGAACTGGTCCGTGACGTGCGTCAGGGCCTCCGCCGAGCCGGGTGCGACGGTCAGGGTGCCGTCGTCGCCCACCGTGATGTCCTTGTCGAGGGTGAACCAGCCCGGCACGATGTGCTTCGCGCCCATGGAGCTGAGTACGGGGCGCAGCGCGTAGTCGATGGCCAGGACGTGGGCGGTGGAGCCCCCGGTGGCCAGTGGCAGGACCGTCTTGTCGGTCAGTGCGTACTGCGGGAGCAGGTCGAGCAGCGACTTCAGCAGCCCGGAGTAGGCGGCCTTGTAGACGGGGGTGCCGACCACGACCCCGTCCGCCTGCTCGACCAGCGCTGTGACCCGGACGATCGCCGGGTGCCCGAAGTCCGCGCCGAGCAGGGCCCCGGCGGGCAGATCGCGGACATCGAAGGGGATCACCTCGTGCCCTTGCGCGATGAGCCGCCGGTCCAGGTGGCGCAGGAGACGCGCAGTGCGGGAGGTGGGGGAGGGGCTGCCGGAGACGGACAGGATCGTGGCCATGGCAGGACCTTTCAGGAGTACCAGGTGGGCTGCGGCAAGTCGCCGGTGAGGACGTGGCGGCCGACCTCGCGGCGCTTGTAGGCGACGGGGTCGTGCAGGGTGTGCGTGCGGACGTTGCGCCAGAAGCGGTCGAGGCCCTCGGTGGCGGCGGTCGCGCGGGCACCGGTTACCTCGAAGATGCGGTTGGTGATCTCCAGGGCGACATCGGTGGCGCGGGCCTTGACCGCGGCCACCCGCACCTCGAACTCGCCGCGGGTCCGCTCGGTGACCGCGTCCGGGTCGTCGTGCAGTTTCTGCCCCTCGGCGGCCACGGCGTCGGCCAGGGCCTCGGCGGCCCACAGCTTGGCGGTGAGGTCGCCGTAGGTGTCGATGACGTACGGCTCGTCGACGGCTCGTTCGTGGCCGCCGTGCAGCCAGGGGCGGGACTTGGCGCGGGTGTAGGTGGCGGCGGTCTCCAGGGCACCGGCGGCGATGCCCAGGTAGAAGCTCACGAAGACGAGCTGGATGGTGGGCACGTTGAGCGTGTTGTACACGCGGGGCCGGAACCGCTTGTCCACATAACCGGCCGCGGCCGACCAGGGGACGCGTACGGCGTCGAGGGTGACGCCGCCGCTCTCGGTGAGGCGCTGGCCGATGTTGTCCCAGTCGTCGTGGAACGTCAGCCCCTCGCTGTCGGAGGGCACGATGGCGAAGATGTGGTCGTCGGTGCCCTCCAGGACGCCTTCCAGCACGGTGACGTCGGAGACCTTGCTGCCGGTGGAGAAGGACTTGCGGCCGGTGAAGGTGAGCGTGTCCCCCTCGTCGCGCACGACCACGTCGGCGTCACGCGGGTTGACGGCCCCGCCGAAGAACCAGCGGTTGCGGGCGGCATCGGCCTCCACCCGCTCCCACTGCTCCCGGGTGCCGACCAGACGGGCGGCCCAGTTCCACAGGTAGTGGTAGCCGAGCAGCTGGCCGATGGAGCCGTCCGCCTTGGCGACCTCCCGGACGACGCGGTAGGCGGTGGGCCAGTCCTGGCCTCCTCCGCCGTGCTCGACGGGGCCGAGGAGGGTGACCAGGCCGGAGTCCTTCAGTAGCCGGACCTCGGCATGGGGGGTGGCGGCGGTCTTGTCCCGGGATGCCGCGTCGGTGGCGAGGACGGCGGCGACCTCCGTGGCGCGGGTGATCCATCCCCCGGCGTCCTGCGGGAGGGGCGCGCTCTTCCAGTCCGTGCGTACAGCGGTGCTCATGGGCTGTTCCCTTTCGTGGGGGGGCTGTTCAGACGCGGGCGGGGGTGGGCTCCGACTCGGATTGTTCGGCCTCGCGTTCGCGCACCAGGGGCAGCACGCGCTTGCCGAAGTACTCGACCTCTTCCAGGTAGTGCAGGAAACCGAGGAGGAAGAGGTCGACGCCGAGTCGCTTGTAGGCGACGATCCGCTCGGCGATCTGCTCGGGCGTGCCGATCAGACCCGTACGGAAGCCGTCGTTGTACTGGACGAGGTCCGCGAAGCTCGAGTCCTGCCACATGCCCTTGCCGTCGGCGGTGGACTGCCCGGCCTGGCGGACGGCGTCACGGAAGCCGTGGACGGCCGGCGCGTCCGCCTTGGCGACGATCTCGCGGAGCGTCTCACGGGCCTCGGCCTCGGTGTCGCGGGCGATGAGGAAGCCGTTGAGCCCGAACTTCGGTGGCGTGCGGCCCGCTTGCGCGGCGGAGGCACGGACGTCGGCGATCTGCTCGGTGACGCCGTCGAAGTCCTTGCCGTTGCTGAAGTACCAGTCGGAGACGCGGCCCGCCATGGCGCGGGCGGCGGTGGAGTTGCCGCCCTGGAAGATCTCAGGGTGCGGACGCTCGGGGGTGTTCAGGGGCTTGGGCTTGAGCGAGAAGTCACGCAACCGGTAAAAGTCACCGGCGAGTTCGGCGTGGTCCTCGGTCCAGATGCTGCGCAGGGCGGTGATGAACTCCTCGGCACGGCGGTAGCGCTCGTCGTGCTCCAGCCAGGGCTCTCCGAGGGCCGTGAACTCGCCCTTGAACCAACCGCTGACGACGTTGACGGCGAAGCGGCCGCCGGACAGGTGGTCGGCGGTGGCACCGAGTTTGGCGAGGACGCCCGGGTGCCACAGGCCCGGGTGGACGGCGGCGATGACCTTGAGCCGCTGGGTGGCGAGGAGCAGGGCGAGGCTGAAGCTGGTCGACTCGTGCTGGTACTCGGCGCCGTAACTGGCCATGTAGCGGACCTGGCTGAGGGCGTAGTCGAAGCCGTTGTTCTCGGCGAGCACGGCCAGTTCGCGGTTGTACTCGTAACCCCAGTCGGTGCGCTGCTCGATGGTGCTGGTGACCAGGCCACCACTGACGTTCGGCACCCAGTAGGCGAAGCGGGCGGGGTCGGTTGCGGGGAATTCGGGCATGGGAAACTCCTGGCCGGCGAATGCTGTGCGAATGCGTGGCGGAGGAATTCCGGAATTCAGGCACGTGTGAGCGGCGTCCCCGGAGAAGGCTGTCGCCATGAAGGGAGGCAGCCGGGACCGGAATTCACGGAGGGGGAAGAAGGGGCAGCGCGAGCAGGAGGGGCTTCCTCGGTGCGCTCAGGCCCGACAGCGACAGCGGGAGCTGCAGACACGCGCGAGGTCGACGTGGCGTCGCCGCGTGAGGTCCTGTCGCTTCATGTCTTCGATCAAAGCAGCGGATCGTCCGGCCGGTCAAGAATGCCAGACCTGATTTCACATAAGGGGCTTCGGTATTGACGCGGTTGTTCATGACGCGACCCGGTCGTCGTCGATGTCGTCCGGGTGAGCCAGGCCGAGGTGGTCGCGCAGGGTTGTGCCTTCGTACTCCGTGCGGAAGACCCCCTGCTCCTGCAGCAGCGGGACCACCTTGTCGGCGAACTCGTCGAGGCCGGTGGGGGTGAGGTGCGGCACGAGGATGAAGCCGTCGCACGCGTCAGCCTGCACGTAGTCGTTGATGGTGCGGGCGACGGTGGCCGGGGAGCCGATGAAGTTCTGCCGGTTTCCGGTGTGGATGACCAGCTCACGGATGGACCAGCCGTTGGCCTCGGCCAGTTCGCGCCACTCGCGCGCGGTGGCCGACGGGTCCCGGTACATGCGGACCTGGGCGCGGCCCTTGGCGATGTGGTCCTGGCCGACGTCCGGGTCGATGTCGGGAAGGGGGCCGTCCGGGTCGTACGCCGACAGGTCCCGGTTCCACACGAACTCCAGGTGCCTGAGGGCCGTGGCACCGCTGACCTGCTGCCGGCGCACCTCGCGGGCCAGTTCCTCGGCCTCCGTATCCGTGTCGGCGAGGGCGAAGGTCGCGGCGGGCAGGATCAGAAGCTGATCGGGGGTCCGGCCGTGGGCGGCCAGGCGGGACTTGACGTCGGTGTAGAAGGCCTGGCCGGCTTCGAGTGTGCCGTGCCGGCTGAAGATGGCGTCCGCTTCGGCGGCGGCGAACTCGCGGCCCTCGTCGGAGTCGCCGGCCTGGAAGATGACGGGGCGGCCCTGCGGGGAGCGGGGGACGTTGAACTGCCCGTGGATGTCGAAGTGGGTGCCGCTGTGGGCGAAGGAACCGGCCTTGGCGTCCGACAGGAATCTGCCGGTCTCACGGTCGGCGAGGATCTCGTCGCCGTGCCAGGAGTCGAAGAGTTCATGTGCCGTGGCGAGGAACTCCCTGGCTCGGGAGTAGCGCTCTTCCTGCGGCAGGTATCCGCCGCGGCGGAAGTTCTCCCCGGTGAAGGCGTCCCAGGAGGTGACGACGTTCCAGGCGGAGCGGCCGCCGGAGAGGTGGTCGAGGCTCGCGAACTGGCGGGCGACCTCGTAGGGCTCGTTGAAGGTGGAGTTGATGGTGCCGGCGAGGCCCAGACGCTCGGTGACGGCGGCGAGCGCGGCGAGGACGGTGAAGGTGTCCGGGCGGCCGACGACGTCCAGGTCGTATATCTCGCCGCCCTGCTCACGCAGCCGGAGTCCTTCGGCGAGGAAGAGGAAGTCGAACTTGGCGCGTTCGGCGGTCCTCGCGAAGTGCGCGAAGGAACCGAACTCGATATGGCTGCCGGCCCGCGGGTCGCTCCAGACGGTGGTGTTGTTGACACCGGGGAAGTGGGCGGCCAGGTGGATCTGCTTCAGGGGCTTGGTCATCGGTCTCGGGTCCCTCCCGCTCAGACGGCGGCGTAGCGGTTGGTGGGGCGAGCCAGGCCGAGCAGGCCGCGCAGGGTGGCGGCCTCGTAGGAGCGGCGGAAAGCGCCACGGCGCTGGAGTTCGGGGACCAGTCCGCGGGTGATGGCCGTGAGGTCGTGGCCGGCGACGGCGGGCCGCAGCCGGAACCCGGAAAGTCCGGTGGCGCTCAACTCCTGTAGCAAGTCCGCAAGTTGCGTCGGTGTGCCGGCGAAGACCAGGGCGTCGCTCGTGTACGGCTGCCCGGCCAGCGTGTCGAGCCGCTCGCGGCGTGCGGCGGCGGTGGCCGGGTCGTCGTCGAGGAAGACGACGAGGTCGCCGAAGACGTGCAGGGGTTCCGCCTCCCGTCCCGCGGTGCGCTGCTCGGCGCGGATCCGGGCGACGATCGTGCGGGCCTCCTCGGCGTCGTGCGGGGTGACGTAGCCGACGTCGGCGGCGAGGGCCACGAGGCGGAAGGGGGCGGTGCCGTGGGCGAGGGCGCTGACGATCGGCTGGCCCTGCGGTGGGCGGGGCGTGATGGAGGGGCCCCTGACGCTGAAGTGCCTGCCCTGGAAGTCGATGTAGTGGAGTTTGCCGCGGTCGATGAAACGGCCCGTGGCGACGTCCCGGATCTCGGCGTCGTCCTCCCAGCTGTCCCAGAGGCGGCGCACGGCCTCGACGTGGTCGGCGGCCTCGTCGAACAGGTCGGTCACCGTTTCCAGGGAGGCCGGGCTGTCGTAGGCGTCGATGCGCGCGATGGTGCGGCGGCCGAAGTGTGCGGCCTCGTTCGGGCGTGCGGTGATCTGCACCCTCAGGCCCGCGCGGCCGGTGGTGACGTAGTCGAGGGTGGCGATCGCCTTGGAGATGTGGAAGGGCTCGGTGTGGGTGGCGACGACCGTCGGCACCAGGCCGATGTGCCGGGTCAGCGGGGCGACGCGGGAGGCGATGAGGACGGCGTCGAGTCGGCCGCGCACCTGGTCGGTGCGCTCGTCCGGGTCCAGGAAATGGGATGACTGGGGACCGAGGCCGTCTTCGATGGTGACGAAGTCGAGCAGTCCGCGCTCCGCCTCTGTGACGAGATCGGCCCAATAGGCGGCGGTGAACTGGTCTCTGGGCCGGGCCTCCGGCTCACGCCAGGAGGCGGGGTGCCAGCCGGTGCCGTCCAGGGCGACGGCGAGGTGCAGCGTTGATGAAGCAGTCGAGGACACTAGGGGCCTTCCTGCGGGGGGTTCGCCTGATTGGTGGTCCTGGGCAGCCCGGTCGGGTTGATCTCCGACTCAGGACCTTCGCGTGTGGAAATCGGGCACGACACCTGCACAGGCCCAGGCCAACTGGCCTGTGTGCAAGGAAAGTGACTGGACGACACCGGCGGATCAGGACGGAGGAACTCGGCTCCGGGAGGGACTCACCGGGTGAGGGAAAGGCCGGTCAGACGGCCCACTGCCGCGTCAGGCGCAACACGCCGCGGACCACACCCGACCGAAGTCGATGTGGCCACGCGAGACCAAGCGTCGCTGGGCGTTCATGAGGTCAGTTGAGCAATGCATCGTGCTTCTCGTCAAGGAGCGCCCGGATGCCGGACCTCACCGACGTCACCCAGTCGCTGCCCCTGCTGGACAAGGCACCGATCTCCTTTCTTGAGCGAGCGATCCAGATAGACTACGGTGGAGTCATGGCAAGGACCCGGGAATTCGACACCGAGGCGGCGGTGAGCCGCGCCATGGACCTCTTCTGGACGCGCGGCTACGAGGCGACCTCGGTGCGCGATCTGACCCAGCACCTGGGGATCGGGCAGGGGTCCTTGTACGCCGCGTTCGGTGACAAGGACGGCCTGTACCGGGCCGCACTGGAGCACTACCGCACGACCCTCGCGGCGGCCGCCCTGCGCAGCCTGGAGGAAGGTGCGGACGCCCGAGCGGCGATCCGTACGCTGCTGACGGAACGGATCCGCATCGCCGTCAGGAGCGGCGGTCAGGGGTGCCTGGCCGTCAACGCCGTCTGCGAGCGGCTGCCTCAGGACGCGGCGACCCGGCGCACCGTGCGCGACATGCAGGACGCCAGCCGGGAAGCGCTCACCGAGGTGCTGAGGGCCGGGATGGAGCGGGGTGAGATCGCGGCGCGGCACGACCCGGATACGGTCGCCGCGTTCCTGGTCACCTTCCTCAACGGACTGCTGGTGTCCGCGAAGGTCACACCGGATGCGCCCGCCCTCGAACCCCTCGTAGAGGTCGCACTGACCGCCCTCGACTGAGGGGCCCTGCGGCTCGGCCTCACGTTCCCCATGCCCCGAATCTGTAACGCACGATCAAGAAAACGAACACCCGTACCGGCCGCGACGACAGCTCATGTCAGCGCCGACGGTCCCAGCCGCCTGCTGACCTCATTCACCCAACCGCACCCAGGACGGAGAGCACCACGTCATGATGTACGACCACACCACAACACCCCTGCGCACCGGCCGCGCGGCCGTCAACGGAACGAGCCTGCACTACCGGACGGCCGGGTCCGGCCCCGCCCTGGTGCTGCTGCACGGCGTGCCCAAGACCGGCTACCACTGGCGCCACCTGGTCCCGAAGCTGACGCCCCACCACACCGTCGTCGTGCCCGACCTGCGCGGTCTCGGCGACTCCGCCCGCCCCGCGGACGGCTACGACTCCGCGACGATGAGCGACGACATCGCCGAGCTGATGGCTCGTCTCGGACACGAGACCTACGCCGTGATCGGTGAGGACTGGGGCGCGGTGATCGGCTATCAGCTCGCCGCCCGGCACCGCGACCACGCCACTTCCCTGGTCTTCGCCGAGGCCCTGTTCCCCGGCTTCGGCTTCGAGGATCACACGGCCCTCACCCCCGAGAACGTCTCCAGCGGCATGCACCTGTGGCACCTGGGCTTCTACTTCCAGCCCGACGTCCCCGAGATGCTGATCGCCGGGCACGAACGCGAACTGATCACCTACATGATCAAGAACGAGCGCAGTCACCCCGACACCGCCACCCCCGACGCCATCGAGGAGTACGTGCGCTGCTACTCCATGCCCGGCGGCATCCGCGCGATGCTCGCCGTCTACCGGGCGATGCTCACCGACGCCGAACAGAACCGGCGATCCGCCCGGCAGAAGCTGGACATCCCCGTCCTCGCGCTCGGCGGCTCCGCCTTCATCGGCGAACGCAACGAGTCCCAGGCACGACTCGTGGCCCATGACGTCACCGGACACGTCTTCGACGCGGGCCATGACCTCGCGGAGGAAGTACCCGACGAGATGGCCGATGCAGTCCTGCCGTTCCTGGCCGCGCACGGGTAGCGGGCACCAGGCCGCCGGGGCCGGAAGCCCCCGGCGGCCGGAACCGGGCACCGCAGGTGACCTCGTCCTGACCGGTCAGGCGCTCATAGCCGTGTCGCCGTGCGGATCAGTCCCGCGACGGCGAGGGAGCGACTGTGCGCGGGCCAGGCGATGTGGGTGACGACGGGAGGCGCGTCGGCGAGCGGGACGGCGGTGCGCTCGGCCCACAGCCAGGCGCGGGCGGAGTCGGGGAAGACCGCCGCGGTGCGTCCGAGGGCGATCAGCTGGGCCAGTTGCGTCTGGTCGAGCGTAGGCGCCGAGGAGCTTGTGCGGCAGCTCGTGGGACGCGGCGGCCTTCACTGCCAGCACCAGCCGGTTGCGGCGACGATCTTGCCGCCGAGAACGTCGCCCATGTGCCGTTCTTCCCGCTCGGCGGCTTCACCCCGCTGCAGTCCGCCGCGCTTTCCGCCGTGGCCACCCGGCTGGAATCAGCGCCGATGTCGGTCGCCACGGCCTGGCTGCTGCGGCGGTCGCCGAACATCCTGCGCATCCCCGGCACCTCGTCGGTGGCGCACCTGCGCGAGTACGTCGTCGGCGCGGGACTCTCACTCTCCGGCGAGGTCCTCGCCGACTTGGACAAGATCGGCCGCCAGCAGGGCCTTCGCAACGACGTACCGGAGAGCGATCAGCTGCCCTGGCCGAGCGCATCGCTCGCCCGTCATCTCGGCGCCTCCGCACAGACAACCCACAGACATCCCTCCCCGTCCTAGGTGACGCGAGAGGCGCCCGGGACCGACGGGACGTCTGCGTACGGGGTTTTGAGGAGAGGATCATTGATCCGTGCCCGGCGAATATGTGTAACCGCCGTGGCGGTGCTGGCGGCCCTGGCGGGCTCGCCCGGACCGGCACAGGCCGAACAGCCGCACACTCCAAGGCTGTTCAACATGACTGACGACAACCCACTTCCGCCGGGGTGGCGGATCGACGGGGAGGCCGGGGCCCGTGAGCTGGTCTGGCGTGCGCCGAAGGCCGTGCCCATGGGGGATGCGCGAGTCGAGTTCCGTACCGAGGACCGGCTGCTCGGGGCGCCGAAGCCGGCGAGGGACGGGCGGACCTTCCGGCTCGCCCTCGGTGAGATGCGGCCCGAGCAGCTGACGGACCTTCGAGTGACGGCCGCGGGGCGCCGACTGGACGCGGCGGCCGACGACACGCACAGGTCCGGCTCGCGTGTGGGACGGAGGCCCGCGCAGGCACCGGCGAACGGCGTTGATCCGGGCAAACCCGGCTCGTACCGCACGGTCACCGGGGAGTACGACCTCGACCCGGTCCGCCTGCCCGGGTACGCCGCCCCGGTGGAGATGACCGCCCAGGTGGTGGCGCCGAAGGGTGCCACCGGCAGCCGGCCGCTGGCCCTGTTCCTGCACGGCCGCCACGACACCTGCTACAAGCCGGGCACCGAGGACGACGTGACCGGCGACTGGCCCTGTGCGGACGGCTACAAGCCGATCCCGAGCTACCTGGGCTATCTGCGCGATCAGCGACTGCTGGCCTCGCAGGGCTATGTGACGGTGTCGATCTCGGCGAACGGCATCAACGCCCAGGACGCGGAGACCGAGGACGCCGGCGCGCAGGCACGTTCCTCGCTGGTACGGCAGCACCTCGCCCGCTGGGCCGACTGGACCGCCCATCGTTCCTCCGCCCCGGCCGTCGTACGCCAGGCGCCGAAGGCAGACCTGTCCGAGGTCCTGCTCGTCGGCCACTCTCGCGGCGGCGAGGGCGTCAACCGGGCCGTCATGGACAGCCTCTACCCGCCGCCGGCCGCCGAGGACGGCTACCGGGGCCCGGTGCGCTGGAAGGTGCGCGGGACCGTGCTCATCGCACCGACGATCTTCGGCCGGAATCCGGTCGCCGACGTGCCGTCCGTGACGCTGCTGCCGGGCTGCGACGGCGACGTGTCTGACCTGCAGGGCGAGGACTTCGTCGACGGGACGCGCGGGATCAGCCGGGGCACGGCACTGCACAGCGCGGTCTACATGGTCGGCGCCAACCACAACTACTTCAACAGCGAGTGGACCCCGGGCGAGGCCGTCGCACCGGCCAGTGACGACTTCGGGACCGACCCGGATCAGCCGGACCCGGTGTGCACGCCGGGCGCCGCGACCCGGCTGAGCGCCGCCCAGCAGCACAAGGCGGGCGCCACGTACATCGCCGCCGCGGCCCGGCTCTTCCTCGCCGGGGACGATCGGGTGCGTCCGCTGCTCGACGGTTCCGGCAAGCGGGCCCCGTCCGCGGATCCCGCCCGCGTGCTGACCCACGCGGTCGGCGGCCGCCGCAGCGGTGGTTTCCTGCCGGACGGCGGGTCGAAGGTGTCCGGCGCCCGGCTGTGTTCGGCGATCGACCCCGACCCGGCCGTGGCCTGTCTGGCCCCCGAGACCCCCGGATCGTCACCGCACTTCGCGTCGTGGGTGACGAACCAGGAGACCGGCCGCAGCGCGGTGGACCTGAAGTGGTCCGCACCGGGCACGGCCGCGCGTATCACTCCGGCCAAGCCGCTCTCCCTGCGCGGGTCGCAGGAGCTCGCGCTCCGGGTCTTCGTACCGCCGAACACCACCGGCACGAAGTTCGACGTGTCCGTCACCGACTCCCGGAACCGCACGGCCACGCTGGGTCGGGTCGAAGTGGCGGGGCTGCCGGGCTCCGCCGCCACCGCGTCCTACTGGGCGCAGGAGCTGCGCGTCCCGCTGTCGGCCGCGACCCGGGCCGGGCTCGATCTCAAGCGTGTCAAGTCCCTTGCGCTTACACCCCGTTCACAGTCCGGGCGGGCCTGGCTGATGGACGCGTGGGGCTGGGCCCCCGGCACTCCGGCGGTTAAGGCGGCCGCACTGCCGCGGGTCGACGTGGGCCGCGAGATCGTCAAGGAGGGCGACTCGGGCACCCGCACCTACCGGATCCCGGTCGAGGTCTCCGGGCAGGGCAGTGGGCAGGTCCGTGTGTACATCCTCGACCCGGACAGCGGCCGGGCCGAGAACCGTCTCGTGACGGTACGGCCCGGCAGCGGCGCGGTCGACATCCCGGTCGAGGTGAAGGGCGACACGGCCTACGGCGACGACGTGGAGCACGACATCGCCGTCAAGGCCGTCCGGGGCACCGTCGTCGGCAAGTACCGGGGCGGGCTGACCGTCGGGAACGACGACCCCGAGCCGGTGATCACCCTGTCGCCGATCGCGGACCGGGTGACCGAGGGAGAGGCGCTGACCTGGCGGTTGTCCGTGGACGCGCCCGCGGCGACGGACCTCTGGGAGCCGGTTCGGGTGCTGCCTGGCACCGACGGCACCGAGCTGTCCACCAAGGACGTGGACCCGCAGTGGCTCAAGGACTCGTCCGGTGACGTGCCCGACCCCGAGCGGCCGCTGTCCGACGCGCACCTGTGGGTGTGGCTGAACATCCCGTCCGGGAGCACCGGCGTGGACTTCGTCGTGCCCACCGTCCAGGACAAGGTGGCCGAGCCGACCGAGTCGATGCGCCTCGCACTGACCGACCGCCACGCCGAGCCGCTGCCCGGCCGGCCGGTGCTGACGGGAACGGTGCTCGACAAACCCTGAGCACGGTGTGGGGGACAGTGCCCGACCAGCCGTGAGCGCGGTGTACGAGGGCATCGTGAGCACCCTCTTGCGCGGGGCCCCGTCCGTCCGGGCCCCGCGCTTCACAAGGACCTCTTGAACCAGTCGGTCAGCTGCGTACACGCTCCGTCGCGCGGAACTCCTGCGGCGCTCGGCCGTCGCGCTTGCGGAAGAACTTGGCGAAGTCACCCGGGTCCTGAAGCCCAGCCGGCCGGCCATGTCCGCCGAGGTGGTGCCCGCTGCACGAGGAGGCGCTTGGCTTCGAGCAGGTGCCGCGCGCGGGAGCGAGTTCATCCGGTGAGTACTGGTGTCCCGTCGGTACCGCCCAGGCTCTTTGACCCGGCGACCGGCCAGAGCAGGGCACGATCCGCGACGCCGCGTCCTGACGGCGTCTACACCACCGAGACCAGCGCCAGCGCCTCGTTGCCGTGGTGCTCGGCGATTGCCTTCATGAAAGCCCGGTCGGGGAAGTCGCCCTCGAGGAGCCGGAGCGGACCCGCCGTCAGTGACAGGCGCTGGACGAGCGTGTAGAGCGCGAGCCTCTCCTCGTCGAGCCCCTCCACCGCCAACCGCCGACCGTGGCGGTCGGGGTGGCGGAGCCGCAGGAACACGTGCTCCCACTCGACGTCGAAGTACATGAGGTCCTCGATGTCGATGAGAACAGGGTTGCCGTCCCGGTCCACCAGTACGTGGTCCAGCCCCAGTTCGCCATGGACGACGGAGTACTCGGCGCGCGACCGCACCGCGGCGGCGAGCTCGAGGAGCCGCTCCTCCAGCCGGTCGCGGGCGCCCGCGATCCTCCCGTCACGGGAAGCCGCCTCCGCCAGGCAGTGCAGCCCGAAGCCGAGCGCGGCCTGCTCGCACGACGCTGCCTGTGACACCCCGCCCGCGTCGATCAGGCCGACCTTGCCGAACGACGGGCCTCGGTGACTTGCCATCGCCGCCAGCGCGTCGGCGAGGCGGGCCATGGTCGGTTCCGCAGCGTGCGGATCACGGCTGAGCAGGTCCAGCAGGTTCTCGCCGGGGAAGTCCTCCAGGATCGCAAGGTCGGCCGGGTAGTGAGTGCCATCGCGGTCCGTCAGGTGGAGCTCGGGAACCCGCAGGCCCAGCGAGTCCAGTCGCGCGCGAGCGGCCTCGAACAGGTCGAGCCCGGCAACGGGCGAGAACGGGTTCGTGAGGTCGTCGTCACCCTCGGCCGTCGGCCAGTAGTTCTCCGACGCCTTCCACAGATAGGCGACAGCCGTCGTGCCGTCGTCCATCGTCAGCCGGTAGACGCCCTTCTTGCTGCCGCCGGTGAGCCGCTCAACCGTCTCCAGCCGCCGCCCACCCCCCAGGGCGGCCCGCGCCGCCCCCGCCAGTTCGTCTCGTGTCACTGTTCGGGGTGCCATGCCCACGACCCCGCCTTCCCGCTCGACAACCGGGGCACCCTACGCGAGCCACCACCCAATGCCGAATGATTTGCCGGAGCCTCGTTCCTACGGCGGACCTCGCCGAACTCCCACAGCGAGGGCGTCGACGCGAACGAACGATGCCGGACGCAGGGGCGGTTGGTCGTGTGTGTAATTTCCTTTCTCACCAGGCAGATGAATTCCCACACTTAACTCGGACCCCACTGGTCACCACTCGGCCCGCAGGGCATCCGCTTACTACTGAAATGCGACTCGGTGCCCTAGCATGACTGACATGACGTCATCTCCCGGTGGTCAGCCGATCGACGGTATCGTGTTCGACTGGTCTGGCGTACTGGCCGACGAAATCGAGGCCGTAGCGCAGGCCCACGCCAGTGCGATTGCGGATTTGGGAGGCCGCCCGCTCACTGCCGAGCAGTGGAAAACCGGAATCCTTGACGACTGGCGGCAGTTGTATCGCGAGCAAGGAGTTTCAACCCGGTCCATGCGGAAGGCGCCCGACGTTTTCGCCTCACATTTCGAGAAAAACCTCCCCAGTGTCCACCCGTTCGAGGGAGCTGCCGAGGTCTTGCGAGATGCCAGGAGCGCCGGCCTGAGAATCGCCATTCTCAGTAACCAGCTCGAGCCCTGTCTGCGCGCCTGCATCCGCCGCTTCGGATGGGAGGGGTACTTCGACGTCGTCGTTGCGGCCCGAGGAGCAAAGGTCCCCAAGTCGGATCCCGAGGCCCTGTGGGCAATTCTGCGCGACCTTCGGCTGGAGCCGGGACGCACAGTGCTGGTTGAGGACATGGCTCAGGGCATCAACCTGGGGAAGGCCGTCGGTCTGGTGACGGTGGGGAGACCATCCGTCCTCAACCAGGATCTCTCCTCTGCCGACTTCGTCATCGACGACATCAGAGACGTGCTCAAGGTATTCGACGCGGCCGCACAGGGCCACCGGAGAGGCGTCGGCACGAGCCGTGAGTACCGGGAAGTCTATGAGCGTCGTGAGCGTGACAAGTCGGCGGGCCGGATAGCGAGGCTCCCGGACTGGTACCACGCAGAAAACCTGTCCTTCGTCCGCTTTTTGCACCGTGTCGCCGAAGCCCCGTCACCGGCACTCGCCGTCGACGTCGGCTGTGGGAGTTCCTTCCACGCGGCAGCCATGACACAGCTGTTCAGCTGCCCCGTGGTGCGTATCGACCTGACAGAGGCCGCGTTGCGACGGAGTTCCACGCCGTCCGGCGAACTGCCCAGCCCCGTGTCCGTCCAGGCAGACGCCGCGCGGCTGCCCCTGCACGATGCCTCCAGCGACTTCACCCTCTGCGCAGAACTCTTGGAACACGTACCTGATCCAGAGTCCGTGCTCGGTGAACTGTCGCGGGTCACCCGCCCCGGGGGTCTGCTCGTGCTTGCGGTCCCCAACAGTATCGAGGGCACCTGGCCGCTGTTTCGCGGCATCCAGCGCAAGAGCTTCTCAGCTGGGCACATCCGTGAATACACATTGGATTCCCTGACCGAGGCGGCCGAGCGGATCGGCTTCAACAAGGTCGCGGCGGGCAGCCGTTGGTTCCTGATCTACTGGCTGGCTTTCGGTATAGAACGCAGCCGGTTCGCGGCCCCCGCTGCTCGAGCACTGCTGCGCCTGCGGTGGCTCTCGCGGTTGACCGGCCGGCTCCTGGAGGAGCTGGTCCTTCTGGAGACGCGCATGCTCGGGCGACGCAGTCGCCGCGGGATAGGCATCTTCCTGATCGCCAGAAGGGATGCTGGTCCGGTCCGCACGTGACACAACCAACGGGGAAAGCATGTCACTGGAAGTGATCGTGCCCGTCATCGTCGGTGTTCTGGGATTCATCTATCTGATCGTCTTCGGGCAACGTTCCCTCGGGGACTGGTACACGGAGAGACACCGACGCCTCATTGACCGGTCGGAACAGGAAGAAGCGCATGCCAGACAAGTAGAGAATCTGCCTTCACCGGACTACGCGGAACTTATCGGACGCGATGAGGAGATGGACCGGATCATATCCATCCTGCGACCCTATCCTCATTCGCAGCATGCTTTGGTGGCCTTGGACGGCATCGGCGGGAGCGGGAAGTCCGCACTTGCCCTTGAGGTCGCCAGATACTATGTGATGAACCACCTCAAGCTCGACCGGAGCGAAAGATATGACGCCATAGTTTGGGTCTCCGCGAAAGAGAATTTACTCACTGCCCGCGGAACCCAGCATCGCCCCTGGCGACATCGAACACTGGACGACATATTCGAGACGATCGCCATCTGCCTGGGCCGCGAAGACATCACCCGCGCCTCGGCGGACCATCGTGTCGAACTCGTCCGTAATGCGCTGAAGCGCCAGCGGACGCTATTGATCGTGGACAATCTGGAAACGATCGACGACGTGAGCGTGGAGTCCTTCCTGAGGGAATTGCCCGCGCCCACCAAGGCGATTGTCACTACTCGCTATCGCATCGACGTGGCCGTCTCCGTAAGCCTGAACAATCTCCCAGCGGCGAAGTCCCGCAGCCTGCTGAGCCAACTCGCCTCGCAGACCGTCGACGCCACCGGTGACTCTGACCGTGTCATCGACTGCCTGGTCGGACTGACGGGAGGGCTCCCGCTTGCCATCGTCTGGTCGGCAGCGCGCATTCGGCTGGGCATGACCCTTGACGAGGTCGTGGAGGACTTGTCATCCGGCCACGACGACCTGACCCGCTACTCGTTCAGCGGCATTTGGGAACGGGTGGCGACTCGACCCCATCACGTGGAGGTCATGCGCGCCGTCGCTGCACTGCCTGCCCCGGTTACGCTCGGGCTGGCCGCTGGAGCGACGGGCATCGCCGACACGGAATCCGTCCGTGCGGCTCTCAACGACCTCGTCCAGCTCTCGCTGCTGCAACGGCAGAACAGCACCTGGGACATGCATCCACTGGTGCGGCGTCACGTGACACAGACCGACGCCGGTGAGTGCGACGCCATACTCCGGCAAGCGACCCGATATCAGCTGCAGTACCTGAGCGGACTGATCGGCGACGAGCGGACCCAGCATGTGCAGGCGACACAGTATGCCTCGATCGACCTGGAGTGGCCCAACATTCGCTACCTGATCGGATGGGCCGCCCAGGGAGGCGCCCACGACGATGTCAGAAGCCTGGTCGGCGGACTCGGCTACTATTTGCACGCGCGCGGCCTATGGACCGACGCGGTGTGGGCGTGGGAGACGGGTGCCGTCTCTGCGGAGGAGTGCGGCGACGAGGTGGCGCAGGCCCGGTTCCTCACCTATCTCGGCTACATGGCCTTCTTCATGGGACGGCCGACCCGTGCCGCCTTTTATCGACGCCAGGCCGAACGCCTCGTAGCCACGGACCCTCCTTCGTATCAATTGGGCAGCCTGTTGCGGCTGTCCGGCTATCTGACCCGCGAATCCGGCAGCATCGAGCAAGCGCTCCAACTCTTCGGCCGGGGCCTGGACGTCATGAGGACCTGCGACAACGTCCACGGCATCTGTCGGCTCTTGAACGACATCGCAGAGACCCTGGCTCTGTCGAGCCGCGCTGTGGAGGCAGAAAACCTGGCCCAAGAGGCCCTGTCTCGCGCTGACGCGGCGGGCGAGGTGATCGAGAAAGTCCGGGCCATGTGCGTTCTCGCCAATATCGCCCTGGCTGCCGGCGACGTGGGCGCAGCACGCGCCTACGCAACCGAAAGCCGCAACCAGGCGCTGGAGTGCGGCTGGTGGGAAGACGCCGGCAAGGCCCTTCACAGCCTCGCCCGCCTCGAAGCAGCCGCAGGGAATCACGACGAGGCACGGATCGTCGTAGCTGAAGCGGAGGCATACTCCAAGGTCGACGACCTGTCCGGACTCGACGAGGCGATCGCCGAGGCCCGGCGTCACGACCCGAAGATCCTCGTGGAGGCCGCGCTGCGCGGCCGT
>NZ_JBEOXI010000102.1:0-27883 GCF_040296465.1 Streptomyces sp. NPDC002130 | reverse complement strand
CAGGCCCTTGACGATGGCGGGGATGTCGCGCTGCTTGCAGAAGTCGACGAGCAGGCCGTGGAAGGCCTCCACGCGGACGTTGCCGTACTCGGCGGTGACCCGGCGGATCAGGTCGATCCGCTCTTCGATCTCGAACAGGCCCTTCTTGGCCTGGTTGATCATCACCGCGACGTAGACCTCGTCGTACAGCCTGGAGGCGCGGGAGATGATGTCGAGGTGTCCGTTGGTGATCGGGTCGAACGACCCGGGACATACGGCGCGGCGCACTTGTGATCCCTCGCTCTCCGGTCCGGTCATCGTGCGTCTTCGCACGTAGAGGCGGCGCGACCGTACCAAAACGTTCCCTCGCCGTAGCGACGGGCCCGGAGGGGTTCGAAACCCTCGGGCCACCGGAATTCACCGCCTCTGGTGCTGCGCTCCACGGTGACGAGGGCTTCCTCGGCGAGCCAGCCTTCGGTGCGGAGTGTGAGGAGGATCTCCCGAAGATCGTCGTCCGTGACGGCGTAGGGCGGGTCGAGGAAGACGAGGTCGTACGGGTCGCCGGGGGGTGCCGTGCGGATGATCTGTTCTGCTTTGCCTGATCTGACCTCGGCGCCGGGGAGTCCGAGGTTTTTCACGTTCTCGCGGACCGTACGCACGGCTTTGGCGTCGGCTTCGACGAGGAGGGTGTGGCCCGCGCCTCGGGAGAGGGCCTCCAGGCCGACGGCTCCCGATCCTGCGTAGAGGTCGAGGACGCGTTCGCCTTGCAGGGGGCCGCCGAGGAGGGACTGCCAGGTGGAGAAGAGGCCTTCGCGTGCACGGTCGGAGGTGGGGCGGGTGCCGGTGCCGGGGGGTACGGCGAGTCGACGTCCGCCGGCTGTGCCGGCGATCACGCGGGTCATCTGTGGTCCTTGGTCGTGGGCGGCTTCAGGTATCAGTGTGGCTGGTCGCGCAGTTCCCCGCGCCCCTTGAAGAGGGGCAGTCACCCTCACCCCTTTTCCAGGTACTGCTCCCTCTCCTCGTCCAGGAGGGCGTCCAGAGCCGTCCGCAGTGCCGGGAGGTGGGTCAGCTCCGGGTCGTTCGCGACCACAGCCGTCGCCTCCTCCCGCGCCTCCGCGATGATCTCCTCGTCCTCGATGACCGCGAGCATCCGGAGGCTGGTCCTGGCGCCCGACTGGGCCTGGCCGAGGACGTCACCTTCCCGGCGTTGTTCCAGGTCGATGCGGGAGAGTTCGAAGCCGTCGAGGGTGGAGGCGACCGCGCCCAGGCGCTGGCGGGCCGGGCTCGCCTCGGGCATCTCGGTGACCAGGAGGCAGAGGCCGGGGGCCGAGCCACGGCCCACGCGGCCGCGCAGCTGGTGGAGCTGGGAGACGCCGAAGCGGTCGGCGTCCATGATCACCATGGCGGTGGCGTTGGGGACGTTGACGCCGACCTCGATGACCGTCGTGGCGACCAGCACATGGGTCTCGCCGGCGGCGAAACGGCGCATGACGGCGTCCTTGTCGTCGGGGTGCATCCTGCCGTGGAGCACCTCGACCTTGAGTCCCTGGAGGGGGCCCTTGGTGAGCTGGTCGGCCACGTCGAGGACGGCGAGGGGCGGGCGCTTCTCCGCCTCGTCCTCCGGGGACTTCTTCTTCCCGGACTTCTTCGGGTCGTCCTCCTCGTCGCCGATGCGGGGGCAGACCACGTACGCCTGGTGGCCGTTCTCCACCTCCTCGCGGACCCTCTCCCACGCGCGGGACAGGAAGTGGGGCTTGTCGGCGGCCGGGACCACATGACTGGCGATCGGCGAGCGGCCGGCCGGCAGCTGGTCGAGGACGGAAGTCTCCAGGTCGCCGAAGACGGTCATGGCGACGGTGCGCGGGATGGGCGTGGCGGTCATGACCAGCAGATGCGGGGGTTGTTTGCCCTTGCCGCGCAGGGCGTCACGCTGCTCCACACCGAAGCGGTGCTGTTCGTCGACCACGACCAGGCCCAGGTCGTGGAACTGCACCTTGTCCTCGATCAGCGCGTGCGTGCCGATGACGATGCCGGCCTCGCCGGTGGTGAGGTCGAGCAGGGCGTGGCGCCGGGCGGCCGCCCCCATGGAGCCGGTGAGCAGCACCACCTTGGTGGCCTGCTCGGCTCCGCCCAGCATGCCGCCCTCGGCCAGCTCGCCCATCATCTCGACGACGGACCGGTGGTGCTGCTGCGCGAGCACTTCGGTGGGCGCGAGCATGGCGGCCTGACCACCGGCGTCGACCACGGCGAGCATGGCGCGCAGGGCGACCATGGTCTTCCCGCTTCCGACCTCCCCCTGCAACAGCCGGTGCATCGGATGGCTTGTGGCCAGGTCGTCGAAGATCTCGCGGGAGACGCGCTGCTGGCCGTCGGTGAGGGTGAAGGGGAGGCGGGCGTCGAAGGCGGTGAGGAGGCCGTCGGGGGCCGGTTTGCGGGGGACGGCGGGGAGTTGGGCGTCGGCGTGGCGGCGGCGGGCCAGGGCGACCTGGAGGACGAAGGCCTCGTCCCACTTGAGGCGGGAACGGGCGTCCTCGATGTCCGCCTTGGTGTGCGGGCGGTGGATCTTGAGGAGGGCTTCGGGGAGCGGGACCAGGCCGCGGCCCTGGCGCAGGGAGTCCGGGAGCGGGTCGACGGCCTCCTGGGCGGTGGGCAGGACCGTCTGGATCGCCTTGCCGATCTTCCAGGACTCCAGCTTTGCGGTGGCGGGGTAGATCGGGATCAGGGCGCCCGCCCAGGTCTCGACGGACTCCTCCGGGTCGCCGCGCAGCAACTCATAGGCCGGGTGGGCGAGTTGAAGACGGCGGTTGAAGACGGAAACCTTGCCCGCGAACATGGCGCGGGTGCCCGGCAGGAGTTCCTTGTGGGGCTTGTGGACGCCTGCGCCGAAGAAGACCAGTTGGAGCCGGCCGCTGCCGTCCGTGATCGTGACCTCCAGGCGCTGGCCCTTGCCGCGCGGGGCCTTGGCGGAGGCGAACGTGTGCAGGCGGGCGTCGGCGACCTGCGCGACCACCGTGACGTGCTCGTCCATGGGGAGGTCGGCGAGGTGGGTGAGCTGGCCGCGCTCCTCGTATCTGCGCGGGTAGTGGTGCAGGAGGTCGCCGACGGTGAGCAGGCCGAGGTGCTCGGCCATCACCTTCGCGGTGGCGGGGCCGAGCACCGACTTCAGCGGCTGTCGCAGGGGTTCTTCCTGTGCGGGCACGAGATCCATTGCACACCACGCCACTGACAATGGCTCCCAGGCCCGCGGCCGGATCGCCGTAAAGATCCCGGAAACCCCTGGTCAGGCGGCTCGCCAGGGCCTTAGGATGACGCGCCCCCGGCCCTCTTCGCGGTCACCGCCCCACCGGGACCGCCCTACCCCGCGCCGTCGCGAGTCCCCCACCGGCGCCGTGATGATGGACTCCCAGACCTCACAGCCCTCCCAGGCACCCCATTCGCCCCCGCCACCCCATACCTTCCAGGTCGACCTGCGCGGTCTGGTGGACCTGCTCTCCCACCACCTCTACTCCAGCCCCAAGGTGTACCTGCGGGAGCTGTTGCAGAACGCCGTGGACGCCATCACGGCCAGACGCGCTACGGAACCCGACGCTCCGGCCCGGGTCCGGCTGCATGCCGAGGGCGGTGCCCTGCGCGTCGAGGACACCGGCGTGGGGCTCACCGAGGCGGACGTGCACAGCCTGCTGGCCACCATCGGGCGCAGCTCCAAGCGGGCCGAGGGGCTCGAAGAGGCGCGGTCCGACTTCCTCGGGCAGTTCGGCATCGGGCTGCTGGCCTGTTTCGTCGTCGCCGAGCGGATCCGGGTCGTCAGCCGCAGCGCCCGTACGCCCGGGGCGCCGCCGGTGGAGTGGACGGCGTCCGACGACGGTTCGTACACGGTGCGGACACTGCCGGACGCCGAGCGGCCCGAACCGGGCACGACCGTGCACCTGGTGGCCCGTGCCGGTGCCGCGGAGTGGCTCGCGCCCGAGCGGGTCGAGGCGCTGGCCCGGGACTTCGGGTCGCTGCTGCCGTACGACGTCCGGGTCGGCGACGAGGCGGTCACCGACCTCCCTGCGCCCTGGGACCGTCCGTATCCGGGCCCGGCCGCCCGTCGCGTCGCCCTCGCCCGGCACTGCCACGACCTGTTCGGCTTCGCCCCGCTGGACACGATCGACCTGTCCGTGCCGCTGGCCGGAATCCGGGGGGTGGCCTACGTGCTGCCGTCGGCGGTGAGTCCGGCCCAGCGCGCGGTTCACCGGGTGCACCTCAAGGGCATGCTGCTGACCGAGCGGGCCGAACAGCTGCTGCCCGACTGGGCGTTCTTCGTGCGTTGCGTCCTCGACACGGACAGTCTGCGGCCCACGGCGTCACGCGAGTCGCTGTACGAGGACGAGACGCTGGCCGGGGTGCGGGAGGCGCTGGGCGAGCGGATCCGTGCCTGGCTGACGGGGCTGGCGGCCGGTGATCCGGACCGGCTGGCCGCGTTCCTGTCGGTGCACCACCTGGGTGTGAAGTCGCTGGCCAGGCACGACCGGGAGATGCTGCGCACGATGCTGCCGTGGCTGCCGTTCGAGACGACCGACGGGCGGCTGTCCCTGGAGGAGTTCGCGCAGCGGCATCCGGTGGTGCACTTCACGCGGACCGTCGAGGAGTACCGGCAGGTCGCGCCGATCGCGTCCGCGCAGGGCATCGGCGTGGTCAACGGCGGCTACACGTACGACAGCGAGCTGGTGCAGGCGCTGCCGTCGGTGCGGCCGGGCACCGTGGTCGCCGAGCTGGACGCGGAGACGGTCACCGCGCACCTGGACGCGGTCGACCCGGCCGAGGAGCTGGCCCTGTCCGGCTTTCTGGCGGCGGCCCGGGCACGGCTCGACCCGCTCGGCTGTGACGTGGTCCTGCGGGCCTTCCACCCGCTCTCCGTGCCCGCGTTGCACCTCGACGACCGGGACGCCCGGCACGAGCAGGCCCGGGCGGACGCCGAGGAGCGGGCCGACGACCTGTGGGCGGGCATCCTCGGCTCCCTGCGCGGCAGCGCACCCCGCGCGCGCCTTGTGCTCAACCACCTCAACCCGCTCGTGCGGCGGATCGGCGCGCTCCCTGACCCGGAGTTGATCGGCACCGCCACCGAGTCGCTGTACGGGCAGGCGCTGCTGATGGCGCAGCGGCCGCTGAGGCCGGCCGACTCGGCCCTGCTCAACCGCGCGTTCATCGGCCTCCTGGAGTGGGCCACGCACAGCGAGGACGGTCAGGCATGACGGAGATCACCGACTTCGACGCCCTGCGCGAGGCGATGGCGGAGAACTCCGGGCAGCCGGAGGGGCCGGCCCGCAACGCCCGCGCGGAGGAGCTGCTGACGGCGGCCGAGAAGCTGGGCATCCCGCTCGCCGTGATCGAGGCCCTCGGCCACCAGCTGAAGGTCTACAACTACAGCTCCGAGAAAGGGAAGATGTTCGTCCCCTTCGCGCGGCTGCTGCGGATGTGGGACGAACGGCCCGAGGACTTCGACGAGTACGAGACCCACTCGCTGCACTGGGTCTTCAAGTGGGTGTCGGCCGGCATGCTGGACCAGCCGCACATCCCGCTCGCGTCGATCGAGAAGTGGCTCGGTGAGATGGAGCACCGCTACCGGCTCGCCGGGCACTCCGAACGGGCCGTGCGCAGCGCCGAGCACAGTGTGGCCGCGCACGTCGGGGACGTGGCGCGGGCCGAGCGGGCGTACGCCGCGTGGCTGGCCGCCGACCGGGACGCCATGGCGGACTGCCACGCCTGCGAGTTGCACGGACAGGGCTGGTGGCAGGCGGAGCGGGGCCGGGACGCGGAGGCCCTGGAGCTGTGGCGGCCGGTGCTGGAGGGCGAGTACACCTGCGCTCACGAGCCGCACACGGCCTTCGCGTCCTCCCTGCTGCCGCTGCTGCGCCTGGGTCGCCTGGACGAGGCCCGGGCGGGCCACCTGCGGGGCTTCCGGCTCGTCCGGGCGATGGAGAGCATGCGCGGTGCGTACGCCGAGCACGTGGAATTCTGCGCGCTGACCGGCAACGAGGCCCGGGGCCTGGAGCTGCTCGCGGAGCGGCCGGCGTACTTCACCGACGACGGGCATCCGCAGAGCAGGCTGGACTTCATGAGCGTGGTGGCCCTGCTCATGGACCGGCTGACGGGGCTCGGGCTGGGCGAGCGGCAGGTGCCGGGCCCGGCCGGGCGGGAGTGGACCGCCCGCGAACTCGCCGCGCACGCGCGCGGGGAGGCCCTCGCCCTGGCGGCGCGCTTCGACGAGCGCAACGGCACGGCGCACGTGAGCGACCGGGCACGCGCGCGTATGGCGCGGCAACCGCTCGTGGAACGGCTGCCGCTGGGCGTGCGGTCGGTACGGCCGGCTCCCCCGCCCGTTCCCTCCGCCGCTCCGGTCCGTGTCACCGGGCAACCTGATCTGCCCGCCCTGCTGGAGGAGGCACGGCGGCTGTCGGACACCCTGCGGCCGAACGCCGTGGAGGCGTGGGCGGCGGCCGCCGAGGCCGCCGAAGACGCCGAGTTGGACCCGCGCGACCGTGCCGAGATGGCCGACCACGAGGCGATGTCCCTCGGCGCGGAGGGCACCGAGCTCTTCGAGCGGGCCGCAGACCTCTACGCCGAGGCGGGCGACCCGGGCGAGGCTCTCGCCGCACGCGCGCGTGGGGCGTACGTCCGTGCGCTCGCGGGTGACGTGGACGGCGCCGTCGCGGCGGTGACCGGCCCGTACGACGAGATCCTCGCGCTGTACGCCGCGGGGGGCACGGAGATGCGGCAGACGGCGTCCGTCGTGATGAGCCGGGCCCGGATCCTGACCCGCCGGGCGCACGAGGGCGAGGGCGAGGGGGCCGCTCGCGCCGAGGCCGAGGCCGCCGTACGTGAGGTCCTCGCGCTCGTCGACGGCCGGACCGGCAAGGACGTACGGCTGGCCGCGCGGGTCGCCGAGGCGCAGGCGATGCTCGGTGAGCTGGCGGGGCTCGCCGGGGATCTGGAGAGGGCCGCGGAGCTGTTCGCGCGGGGCGCGGCGGCGTTCGTCGCGGCGGGGCTGCCGTGGTACGCGGTGGAGTACGAGGCCCGCCTGGCCTCCCTGGCCCACCATCTCGGCGACGCGACGGGGACCGAGCGGGCACTGCGGGCGGCCCTGGAGCACGGCGGAGCGCACCTGGAAGCGCCCGGGCGGGCCCAGCTGCACCTCCAGCTCGCCGAGGTCCTCGGTGGCCGGGGCGATGCCGTGGCGGCCGCCCGGCACGCCCTGGAAGCCGCCCACTGGGCCGACGAGGCGGGTGAGTCGGCGACGCTGGGTGCCTGGGCGCGACAGCAGCTCGGCGGGTTCCTGCTGCGGCAGGGGCGGTGGGCCGAGGCCGCGGAGGTGCTGGAGTCGGCGCTGCCCGACCTGACCGCCGAGACGCACGGCGACGGGGCGGTCGTGCAGACGCAATGGTGGCTCGGCGACTGCCTGAGCGAGCTCGGCGAGCACCGCGCGGCCGCCGAACACCGTCTGCAGGCCGCCGAGATCGCCCGGCACTGGCCCGAGCAGCACGACCACGCGACCCTCGCCCACCTGGCCGGGGAGTCCCTCGGGCAGGCCGGACTGCCCGTCGAGGCGGACCGGGCCTACGCCCGCGCGGGCGAGCTGTGGCGCGCGCTCGGCGACACCCCCGGCCTGATCCGCTCCCTGCGCGCCCGTGCCTGGCTGGCGTTGGAGACCGAGGGCGGGCCGGACGAGGCACGTGCCCTGATGACGGAGGCGATCCGCGCGTGCGAGACGGCACGGGAAGCGGCACCCGACGAGGAGTCCCGGCATAAGCTCGTCGCGGAACTCGGCGACACCCACCGGCAGTTCGCCGACCTGCTGACGCGATCCGTCTCCGAGGGCGCCGAAGACCCCGCCGTCCGGGTCGTGTTCGAGGAGGCCCTGTCCCGGTTGCAGCGATCCGTCGAGGTGTTCGCCTCACTCGGGGAGGGCGCCCTGCACAGCCGGACCGGCGCCGAACTCACCGCGGGCTGGCTGGAGATCGAGCTGGACCGCCCGGCCGACGCGAGGACACGGGCGCGCACGGTGCTGTCGGCCTACGACGGCCACGACGACGCCGAGACCGACGCCGACGCGGGGACCGAGGGCGAGGGCCGCTCGGCGGTGCGGGCCCGGCGGGCGGAGGCGGAGCACATGCTCCGCGTCGCGTCGCAGGACTGATCGCCGGTACCGCTCACTCCACGCCGATGAGGAGCAGGGCCCCCTGCCGTCCGCCCCGGTACAGCACCGTGTCGACGGCGAGGTACCCCTCGCGGACCCGGCTCTCGAGATGCGCGGCGACGGTGTCGGGGACGTCGTCGCCGAGGACCAGGGTGACCATCTCGCCCCCGGCCGAGAGCATGCGGTCCAGGACGGTCTCGGCGGTCACCGCGACGTCCGAGCCGATCACGGCCACGTCCCCGTCGATCAGGCCCAGGACGTCGCCGGCCTGGCAGATGCCGGCCATCGTCCAGGACTGCCGTTCGGCGACGGTGACCTCGGCGTAACGGGTGGCCCCGGCGGCCGAGGTCATGGCCACGACGTCCTCGTCGAAGCGGCGGTCCGGTTCGTGGACGGCCAGCGCCGCGATGCCCTGGACCGCCGAGCGGGTCGGGATCAGGGCCACCCGGATGCCCTCCGCGCGGACCTGCTCGGCGGCCGCGGCGGCGGTGTGGCGCAGGTCGGCGTCGTTGGGCAGCAGCACGACCTCGCGCGCGTGGGCCCGCCGTACGGCCTGGACGAGCTCGCCGCTCGCGGGCGGCTCCCCGGGGCGGGCGAGCACGGTCGTCGCACCGGCCTCGGTGTACAGCCCGGCCAGGCCCTCGCCGGGCACGACGGCCACGACCGCCCGCTCGGCACGCTCCCGGGGCGGCCGCTCGGCGCCGGTGGTGTGCACGTCACCGGCACCGAAGTGTGTGATCCGGATGCGGTGGGGCCGCCCGGCCTCGATGCCGGCCTCGACGGCCGCCCCGGCGTCGTCGACATGGACGTGGACGTTCCACAGCCCGTCGCCGCCGACCACGACGAGGGAGTCACCGAGGGCGTCGAGCCGCCCCCGCAGCCGCTCCACGGCCGTGTCCCCGGCCTCCAGGAGGTAGATCACCTCGAAGGCGGGCCCCTCCTCGCCGGGCACGGCGGCGGCGTCCGTGCACTCGCCCGGGACGCCATCGCCGGGCGCTGGGCCCTGGACGGGATCCACGCGCGCAGGGGAATCCCGTCGAGGGCTCCGCGCCTTCTCCCCCGTCAACGTCTCCACCAGCGCCCCGAGCACCGCGACCAGCCCCCGGCCACCGGCGTCGACCACCCCGGCTCGCTCCAGGACGGGAAGCCGGCCCGGGGTCTCTGCGAGGGCGGTGCAGGCGCCGTCGTAGGCCGCCCGGGCCACGGTTCCGCAGTCGCCCTCCGCACCGTCGACGGCGTCGGCGGCGGCCGAGGCGACGGTGAGGACGGTGCCCTCGACGGGATGGGCGACGGCTTGGCGGGCGGAGTCGGCCGCGCGGCGCAGGGCGAGCCGCAGGTCCCGGCCGTCGGCGTGATCGATGTCGCCGTCGGCCAGCACCTGGGCCATGCCGCGCAACAGCTGGGCGAGGATCGTCCCGGAGTTCCCGCGGGCGCCGATGAGCGCACCGTGCGCCATCGCCCGGGCCGCGTCGGCGAGCGTCGGCCCCCCGGAGCCCGTGGCACCGGAGCCGGTGGCACCGGAGCCCGCGGCGCCCGGGCCGCCGGCAATTTCGGATCCCGCCGCGTGCCCCGCGAACACCGCCTCGACGGCCGCGACCGCGGACTCCACGGTCAGATAGAGGTTGGTGCCGGTATCGCCGTCCGCCACCGGATAGACGTTGATCGCGTCGATCTCCTCACGCGCCCGCCCCAGTGTCTCCAGCGCGAGACCGCACCAGGTGCGCACCGCGAGAGCATCGAAGAATGTCTGCGGCCCCTGCGCCACTACGCCTCCCTGAGCTGCCGGACGTGGCAGGCAGCGTAGACCCCGGGGCGGTGTTCACCGGAAGCGGGAGGGCGCCGGGCCCCTGAGCTGGCATGGTAGTTTCGCTCTACGGGTGCAGCCGTTGTATGCTGCTCCGGTTGCCCGATCTGATCGGGCCTTCCCCCTGGCAACGCCACTCAGATTTCGACCGGCTGCTCACAGCCCGAGAGTCCTGATCCCGGCCTGCCGGGATCAACCGTAAGTGCATCTGAAGTCTTTGGAGTGACCCGTGGCTGCCAACTGCGACGTCTGCGGCAAGGGGCCGGGCTTCGGCAACAACATCTCGCACTCGCACCGCCGTACGCCCCGTCGCTGGAACCCGAACATCCAGCGTGTGCGTACCGTGGTGGGCGGGACGCCGAAGCGCGTGAACGCTTGCACCTCGTGCATCAAGGCCGGCAAGGTCTCGCGCTGACGCTCAGCTAGCGCGCGGCCACTGCTGGTTGCTGCAGAGCCGGTCCACCTCTGGTGGGCCGGCTCTTCGCGGTGCCTGAGCGTCGGCGTCGTCAGCGCTTGGTGCCCGTCCGGAAGCGCCAGCCGTGATCCACCGGCCCGATCCCCCCGCCGAGCGCGAACCCGGCCGCGACGGCCCCTGTGACGTAGTCCTTCGCCGCCGCCACCGCCTCCGGCACGGACTGCCCCTTGGCGAGCCCGGAGGCGACCGCGGAGGCGAGGGTGCAGCCGGTGCCGTGGGTGTGGCGGTTGTCGTGCCTCGGCGCCCGCAGCCAGTGCTCCTCGGAGCCGTCGGTGAGCAGGTCGACGGCGTCCCCGGGCAGGTGGCCGCCCTTGATCAGCACCCAGCGCGGCCCGTACGCCAGTACGGCCGCGGCGGCGGTGCGCATATCGCGCTCCGCCTCGACCCGTACGCCGGCGATCTGGGCCACCTCGTCGAGGTTCGGGGTGGCGACCGTCGCCACCGGCAGCAGCTTCGTACGGACGGAGTCCAGCGCGGAAGCGGCGAGCAGGGCGTCGCCGTGCTTGGAGACGCCCACCGGGTCGACGACTGCCGGGGCGTCCGTCCCGGCGATCAACTCGGCGACCGCCTCCACGAGTTCCGCCGAGGCCAGCATTCCCGTCTTGACCGCCTGCACGCCGATGTCGTCGACGACACTGCGGTACTGGGCCCGCACGGCCTCCACGGGCAGTCCCCAAGCCCCCTGCACGCCCAGGGAGTTCTGCGCGGTCACCGCCGTGACGACGCTCATGCCGTGCACGCCGAGCGCGAGCATCGTCTTGAGGTCGGCCTGGATGCCCGCGCCGCCGCCGGAGTCGGAGCCCGCCACCGTCAGGACGCCCGGGATCATGACTCTATGTCCCCGAAGTGGTCCCAGCCGCCCTTGCTGGTCCACGGCGCCCCGTCGACCGTCACCTGGGGCAGCGCCGAGGGGTTGAGGACCTCGCCGATGACCTTCCAGCGGGCGGGCAGCTTCACGTCCGGCGGGAAGGTCGCCACGATCGCGTGGTCCTCTCCCCCGGTCAGCACCCACTGCATGGGGTCGACCCCGACGGCCTGCCCGATGTCGTTCATCTGGGACGGGATGTCGATCGCCCCGGAGCGGATGTCGATCCGCACCTTGCTCGCCTCGGCGATGTGCCCGAGGTCCGCGATCAGCCCGTCGCTCACGTCGCACATCGCGGTCGCCCCGAGCCCGGCGGCGGCCGGACCCGCGTGGTACGGCGGCTCCGGGCGCCGGTGGGCCTCCACGAACGCCCGCGGCGAGCGGAACCCCCGGGACAGCACCGCGTACCCGGCGGCCGACCAGCCCAGCCAGCCGGTCACCGCGACGCGATCGCCGGGCCGGGCGCCCGCCCGCGTCACCGGCTCCTGGTTGCGCAGATCGCCGAGCGCGGTGATCGACACCATGATCGAGTCGCCGCGTACGACGTCACCTCCGACCACGGCGGCGCCCGCCACCTGGCACTCGTCGCGCAGGCCGTCCATCAGCTCGCTCGGCCACGTCACCGGCAGCTCGGCCGGGACGACCAGGCCGAGCAGCAGCGCGGTCGGTACGGCGCCCATGGCGGCGATGTCGGCGAGGTTCTGCGCGGCCGCCTTGCGGCCCACGTCGTAGGCCGTCGACCAGTCGCGCCGGAAGTGCCGGCCCTCCACCAGGATGTCCGTGCTCGCCACGACCCTGCGGTCGGGCGCGGCCACCACGGCGGCGTCGTCGCCGGGGCCGACCCGGACCGCCGGGGTGGTGGTCAGACGGGAGGTGAGCTCCCTGATGAGCCCGAACTCACCGAGCTCACCAACAGTGCCCTTCATTGTCCTTTCGCCCCTTCTGTCCCTGTCCGTGCCCGGTCGCGAGGCATCTCGGTCCTCGCTACGGTCGAAGTGACCGTCAAGTTCTGCCGGACCTGCACCCCGGCGCGCACAACCCGGTCCCCGCGGGTCTCCCCGCGGCGAGCGGCGACGCGATACCGTGGCGTTCCTTTTCCCCACATGATCCTCGTGGCCGCCCTGGAGGTTCCGTGGTACAGGCGTACATCCTGATCCAGACGGAGGTCGGCAAGGCGTCGACCGTCGCCGAGACGATCGGCAAGATCCCTGGGGTGATCCAGGCCGAGGACGTGACGGGACCGTACGACGTGATCGTGCGGGCCCAGGCCGACACCGTCGACGATCTCGGCCGCATGGTGGTCGCCAAGGTTCAGCAGGTGGACGGCATCACCCGCACCCTGACCTGCCCGGTCGTCCATCTGTAGCCCCCGTCTACCCTGTGCCGGTGAACTCTTTCCGTCACCGGCACCGTCGTGTCTTCCGCGTGTTCCGCCTGCCCGCTGTAGCGCTGTTGATCACTGCTGCGGGCTGCTCCTCAGCAGACGACAGCGCGTCGGCGGCGGTTCCCAGTCCGGACGCGAAGGTCGTGGGACTGTGCCGGAACCTGGACAAGGTACTGCCCGCGAAGGTGGACGGTGAGCGCCGTGCGGATCCCGAGCCCGCGTCGGCGCTGACGGCGGGCTGGGGCAGCCCGGCGATCATACTGCGCTGCGGTGTGCCGCAGCCGCCGAAGATGATCGACCCGAAGGTGGCGGACGGACGGGATCCGGATGCCGTCGCCGGGGGTGTGAACGGGGTCGACTGGCTGATGGAGAAACAGGACGGCGGGGGGTACCTGTTCACCACCGCCAACCGGGAGGCGTACGTCGAGGTCCGGGCGCCGGAAGGCGTGGACAGCTCGGGTGTGCTGATCGATCTGGCCGCGGCAGTGAAGAAGGCGATCCCCGAGGGGATCGCCTCCTGAGCGCCGTGTGTTCGACGGTGCGCTGAGTCTGCGGCCCGTGTGTGGCTGGTCGCGCAGTTCCCCGCGCCCCTGCAGGGGCGCGATCTAGCGCAGGCCTGTCGAACGGTGCAGGGCCGCCTGGACCAAGCGGTCCACCAGCTCCGGGTAGCTCACCCCGCTCGCCTGCCACATCTGCGGATACATCGAGATGGGCGTGAAGCCGGGCATGGTGTTGATCTCGTTGATCACGAACTCGCCGTCCTCGGTGAGGAAGAAGTCCGCGCGGACCAGGCCCTCGCAGGACGCCGCCTCGAACGCCTCGACCGCCAGGCGCTGGACTTCGGCCGTCTCCTCGGGCGTGAGGGGCGCGGGGACGAGACCCGGGGTGGAGTCGATGTACTTGGCCTCGAAGTCGTAGTAGGCCTGCGCCTCGGGCGGGGGGATCTCCGCGGGGAGGGAGGCCCGGGGGCCGTCCTCGAACTCCAGGACGCCGCACTCGATCTCACGGCCGCGCAGCGCGGCCTCCACGAGGATCTTCGGGTCGTGACGCCGGGCCTCGGCGATCGCCTCGTCGAGTCCGGACAGGTCGTCGACCTTGGTGATGCCGATCGACGAACCGGCCCGCGAGGGCTTCACGAACAGCGGCCAGCCGTGCTCGCCGGCGAAGTCGACGATCTTCTTGCGGGCGGCCGCCTGGTCCTGCTCCCACTCGCGCGGGCGGATCACCACGTACGGGCCCACCTTCAGCCCGAAGGAGGTGAACACCCGCTTCATGTACTCCTTGTCCTGGCCCACGGCCGAGGCGAGCACGCCCGAACCCACGTACGGGACGCCGGACAGCTCCAGAAGGCCCTGGAGGGTGCCGTCCTCGCCGTACGGGCCGTGCAGCACCGGGAAGACCACGTCGACCTCACCGAGGGCCTTGGGCACCGATCCCGGCTCGCTGTAGACGACTTCGCGGCTGGCGGGGTCGACCGGGAGGATCACCGCGCCCTCGGCGGACTCGGCGAGCAGGTCGACGCTCGGCGGGCGCCGGTCGACGATCGCCATCCGCTCCGGTTCGTCCGCCGTGAGCGCCCAACGCCCGTCCTGCGTGATGCCGATCGGCAGGACGTCGTACTTCGTCCGGTCGATGGCCTTGAGGACGGCGCCGGCGGTGACCACGGAGATCCCGTGTTCTGAGCTGCGCCCGCCGAACACGACGGCCACACGCGGCTTGCGAGGCGGCTGCTCGGGGCTCTGGGGGAGGTTCTCGGTGCTCATATCGCGTTGAGAGTACCCGTTGGTAGGGCCGGTAGTAAGCGCCGCCGGTCTCGCGTCGCTCAGCGTCGTTCGGGCTTCGCGCTGCGCGACATCAGCTCCTTGAGGGCCACCACCGGGGGCTTGCCCTCGTGCACGATGCCGACGACCGTCTCCGCGATCGGCATGTCGACGCCGTGCCGACGGGCCAGATCCAGCACCGACTCGCAGGACTTGACGCCCTCGGCGGTCTGCTTGGTGACCGCGATGGTCTCCTGGAGGGTCATGCCCTTGCCGAGGTTCGTGCCGAAGGTGTGGTTGCGCGACAGCGGCGAGGAGCAGGTGGCCACCAGGTCGCCCAGGCCCGCGAGTCCGGAGAAGGTCAGCGGGTCGGCGCCGAGCGCCATGCCGAGCCGGGTGGTCTCGGCGAGACCGCGGGTGATGAGCGAGCCCTTGGCGTTGTCGCCGAGGCCCATGCCGTCCGCGATGCCGACGGCGAGACCGATGACGTTCTTCACGGCTCCGCCCAGTTCGCAACCCACCACGTCCGTATTGGTGTACGGGCGGAAGTACGGCGTGTGGCAGGCGGCCTGAAGCCGCTGGGCGACGGCCTCGTCGGTGCAGGCCACCACGGCCGCGGCCGGCATCCGCGCGGCGATCTCCCGCGCCAGGTTGGGCCCGGTGACCACGGCGATCCGGTCCGGGCCGACCTTGGCGACGTCGTCGATGACCTCGCTCATCCGCATCGCCGAGCCGAGTTCGACGCCCTTCATCAGCGACACCAGAACCGTGTCGGGGGCCAGCAGCGGGCTCCACTCGGCGAGGTTGCCGCGCAGGGTCTGCGAGGGGACCGACAGCACCGTGAAGTCGGCATCCGCGGCGGCTTCTGCGGGGTCCGTGGTGGCCCGGACGTTCTCCGGGAGCTCGACGCCCGGGAAGTAGTCGGGATTGGTGCGCGTGGAGTTGATCGCCTCCGCGACCTCCGGGCGGCGCGCCCACAGGGTGACCTCGCACCCCGCGTCGGCGAGCACCATGCCGAAGGCCGTACCCCACGAACCGGCGCTCAGCACCGCCGCCTTGACCGGCTTGTTCACTTGCCCAGCCCCTCTTCCTGCACGGTCTGCCCGGCCTCCTGGTGCGTGTGCGTCTGTGTCTGTGCCTGCGTGCGGCGCCGCTGCTCGATCCGCTCCCGGCGCGGGTCGTACGGCGTCTCGGGCGCCTTCTCGCCGCGGATCAGCTCCAGCTGGGCGGTGACGGCGGCCATGATGACCTCCGTTGCCTCCTTCAGCAGGTCAGCGGTCATCTCCCGGTCGTAGAACCGCGCGAGGTCCACAGGCGGCCCGGCGAGCACGCGGTGCGTCTTGCGGGGCACCAGATTCGGCTTCTTCGCGTACGGCGGCAGCAGTTCGTTGCAGCCCCACTGGGCGACGGGGATCACCGGGCACTTGGTCTGCAGGGCAACGCGCGCCGCCCCCGTCTTGGCGGTCATGGGCCAGCCGTCCGGGTCACGTGTGAGGGTGCCCTCGGGATAGAAGGCGACGCATTCCCCGCGGTCCACGGCCTCGATCGCGGCCCGGAAGGCGCTCAGCGCGTCCGTGCTCTCGCGATAGACGGGGATCTGCCCGGTGCCCCGCATCGCGGCCCCGACGAATCCCTTCTTGAAAAGCCCGCTCTTCGCGAGGAATCGCGGGACGCGCCCGGTGTTGTACTGAAAGTGCGCGTAAGCGAAGGGATCGACGTGCGAATTATGGTTCACCGCGGTGATAAATCCACCCTCGGCCGGAATGTGCTCCATTCCACGCCAGTCCCGCTTGAGCAGAACCACCAGCGGCGGTTTGCAGATCACCGCGGCGAAGCGGTACCAGAAGCCGATTCTGCGGCGGGGCACGCGGACACCTTCCTCTAGGGCCTGAAGCCGGGGCCACGGGGGGCCGCACAAGTGTCGCCCCAGGCCGCCGGTCTGTCGAGAACACCGTACGCCCCGGCACGCCGCCCGCCCGAGGCCCCGTATGACAATGACCGTGACAAGAGGAGGACGGAACACCCGTGCAGTGGACCCTGGTCGTACCCCTGAAGCCCCTGGCCCAGGCCAAGAGCAGGCTTGCGGACACCGCGGACGACGGGCTGCGGCCGGACCTGGCGCTGGCCTTCGCCCAGGACACGGTGGCGGCCGCGCTGGCCTGCCCGGGGGTGGGGGATGTGGCAGTCGTCACGGACGACGCCCGGGCGGGCCGTGAGCTGGCCGCGCTGGGCGCCGCGATCATCTCCGACGAGCCGGGCGGCGGTCTCAACGCCGCCCTCGCACACGCGACGCGGGCCGTACGGTCCGCCCGCCCGGCCCGGGCGGTGGCCGCGCTGAACGCCGATCTGCCGGCCCTGCGCGCGGCGGAATTGTCCCGGGTACTCGATGCCGCCGCCGAATTCCCGCGCGCATTTCTCCCGGACGCGGCCGCAATCGGAACGACCCTGCTGGCCGCCGCCCCGGGCAGGGAATTGCGCCCGGCTTTCGGCACGGACTCCCGGGCCCGGCACCGCGCGTCGGGGGCCGTGGAACTGCCTCTCGCAGCGGTCGATTCCGTACGTCAGGACGTGGACACCGGCGACGACCTGCGCAGCGCGCTGGCCCTGGGGGTCGGTCCTCATACGGCCGCGGCCGCCGCGCGGTTGCTGATTCCCGGGCAGTAGGCTGCGGCCATGCAGGCGACCGCGTACACGTACGACCCCGAAAGCCGCAGCGGGCAGGTGCTCCTGGACGACGGGACCCCGGTGCCGTTCGACGCGGCCGCGTTCGACGCGGGAGGCCTCAGACTGCTGCGCCCGGGCCAGCGGGTACGCATCGAGGTGGAAGGGGCGAGGGACGCGCTGCGGATCACTCTGGTGACCCTGCAGACCCTCTGACCACATCTGAACACACCGCGGGCCGGACTCCGTGCGGAGTCCGGCCCGGCGCGTGAGTACCCCGTTGCCCTTACTTCTTGCGGGCGGTGGTCTTCTTGGCGGTGGTCTTGCGCGCCGTCGACTTCTTGGCCGGCGCCTTCTTGGCCGTGGCCTTCTTCGCCGGGGCCTTCTTCGCGGTGGTCTTCTTCGCGGCGGTGGTCTTGGACGTCGCCGTGGTCTTCTTGGCGGGCGCCTTCTTCGCGGTGGTCTTCTTCGCGGCCGCGGTCTTCGTCGTGGCCTTCTTCGCCGTCGTCTTCTTGGCGGTGGTCTTCTTCGCAGCGGCCGACTTGGTGGTCGCCTTCTTCGCGGCGGCCTTCTTGACCGTCGCGCCGGCACCGCCGGTCAGGCTGCCCTTCGGCGCCTTCTTGACGGACACCTCGCCGCCGCGCGGCAGCTTCTTCGAGCCGCTGACCAGGTCCTTGAACCCCTGACCGGCGCGGAAGCGCGGAACGGAGGTCTTCTTGACCCGAACCCTCTCGCCCGTCTGGGGGTTACGGGCGTACCGGGCCGGGCGGTCGACCTTCTCGAACGAACCGAAGCCGGTGACCGAGACCCGCTCACCCGAGACGACCGCGCGGACGATGGCGTCCAGTACATGGTCGACAGCGTCGGCGGCCTGCTGGCGGCCGCCCATCTTGTCGGCAATCGCTTCTACGAGCTGCGCCTTGTTCACGTCTTCCCCTTCGGAGACATCGCCAGAACGAAAGTGTTCAAGCTTTTTCGCACGTTAGGCAGATATATACCGCAAATCAAACACGAAACGGGCTTATCACCCTTGTGCCGCAGCGAACTCGACGGTGTCGAGAGGTTCAGCGTTCCTCGACGGGGAGACGTCCCTCGTCGAGGTCCGTATTGAACCGCTCCAGCCGCCTTGCCGCGTCGGCGAGATCGTGTTTGGCCGCGGCCGTAATGACCAGCAGCTTCCGGGTCAGCGCCATCCGTACGCCCTCCGGGACTTGCAGTGCGCGCACCCTTGTGTGCGCTTCCTTGAGTTGGTCCGCGACTGCCGCATAGAGCTCGAGTTGGCCGTCGTGTTCCATGCACAGATTGTGCCATCTGGGGCGAGTTGTCGCCTGCGCAGGGGACAACTGCCGCCTCGAACGGCCTTCCCGGCACACGTGGAAGTCACGGCTGTACCCCTCGCATACCCCAGCAACCACGGGCTTAACGTGGGAAGTTGGCAGCCGAACAGCGGGTGGGCAGGGCCGTTCGGGTGCAGACACAGCTGTACCCCCGATCGGGCTGATCGGGGGTACAGAGGGGATGTTGCTGTGGCCGAAAGTCGCCTTGTTCAGAGGCGGCGGACCGTGCCCGGGGTCAGACCGGGAGGGTACGCGGCTTGAAGGCGGGGCGCTTGGCCTCGTAGGCGGCGATGTCCGCCTCGTTCTGCAGGGTGATCGAGATGTCGTCGAGGCCGTTGAGCAGCCGCCAGCGGGAGTTCTCGTCCAGCTCGAAGGCGGCGGTGATGCCCTCGGCGCGCACCTCGCGGGCCTGAAGGTCGACGGTGATCTCGGTCTGCGGGTCCTTCTCGGTGAGCTCCCACAGCGCGTCCACGATCTTCTGCTCCAGAACGACCGTGAGCAGGCCGTTCTTGAGCGAGTTGCCGCGGAAGATGTCGGCGAAGCGGGAGGAGATCACGGCCTTGAAGCCGTAGTTCTGCAGCGCCCAGACGGCGTGCTCACGCGAGGAGCCGGTGCCGAAGTCGGGGCCCGCGACCAGGACGGTCGCGCCCTTGCGCTCGGGCTGGTTGAGCACGAACGACGCGTCCTTGCGCCAGGCCTCGAACAGCCCGTCCTCGAACCCGTCGCGCGTGACCTTCTTGAGCCAGTGGGCGGGGATGATCTGGTCGGTGTCGACGTTGGAGCGGCGCAGCGGGACGGCCCGGCCGGTGTGGGTGGTGAAGGCTTCCATGACTGATCAGACTCCAGCGGGCGTGGGGGCGTCGGCGGACAGGTCGGCCGGGGAGGCCAGGTGGCCCAGGACGGCGGTGGCGGCCGCGACCTGCGGCGACACCAGGTGGGTGCGTCCGCCCTTGCCCTGCCGGCCCTCGAAGTTGCGGTTGGAGGTGGACGCGGAGCGCTCACCGGGGGCCAGCTGGTCGGGGTTCATGCCCAGGCACATCGAGCAGCCCGCGTGCCGCCATTCGGCGCCGGCCTCCTTGAACACCACGTCCAGACCCTCGGAGACGGCCTGCAGACCCACCCGCGCGGAGCCCGGGACGACCAGCATCCGTACACCGTCGGCGACTTTGCGGCCCTTCAGCAGCTCGGCGGCGGCGCGCAGGTCCTCGATGCGGCCGTTGGTGCAGGAGCCTACGAAGACGGTGTCCACGTTGATGGAGCGCAGCGGCTGGCCGGCCTCCAACCCCATGTACTCCAGGGCCTTTTCGGCGGCGTAGCGCTCCGATGCGTCTTCGTACGAAGCAGGGTCGGGGACGGACGCCGAAAGCGGTGCGCCCTGCCCGGGGTTGGTGCCCCAGGTGACGAACGGCGACAGTTCGGCGGCGTCGATGACCACCTCGGCGTCGAACTCGGCGTCCTCGTCGGTCCTGAGCGTCTTCCAGTACGCGACGGCCGCGTCCCAGTCCTCGCCCTCGGGGGCGTGCGGACGGCCCTTGAGGTAGGCGAAGGTGGTCTCGTCCGGGGCGATCATGCCCGCGCGGGCGCCGGCCTCGATCGACATGTTGCAGATGGTCATGCGGGATTCCATCGAGAGCTTCTCGATGGCCTCGCCGCGGTACTCCAGGACGTAGCCCTGGCCTCCGCCGGTGCCGATCTTCGCGATGATCGCCAGGATCAGGTCCTTGGCGGTGACGCCCTCGGGCAGTTCGCCGTCGACCGTGATCGCCATGGTCTTGGGGCGGGACATCGGCAGCGTCTGCGTGGCCAGCACGTGCTCCACCTGGGAGGTGCCGATGCCGAACGCCAGCGCGCCGAAGGCACCGTGCGTGGAGGTGTGGGAGTCACCGCACACCACGGTGGTGCCCGGCTGGGTCAGACCCAGCTGCGGGCCCACGACGTGTACGACTCCCTGCTCGACGTCGCCCAGCGGGTGCAGACGCACGCCGAACTCGGCGGCGTTCTTGCGCAGCGTCTCCAGCTGCACCCGCGAGACCGGGTCCGCGATCGGCTTGTCGATGTCCAGGGTGGGGGTGTTGTGGTCCTCGGTGGCGATGGTGAGGTCCAGACGCCGCACCGTGCGGCCGCTCTTGCGCAGACCGTCGAAGGCCTGCGGGCTGGTCACCTCGTGCAGCAGGTGCAGATCGATGAAGAGAAGGTCGGGCTCGCCCTCCGCGCGCCGGACGACATGGTCGTCCCAGACTTTCTCCGCGAGTGTCCTACCCATCGCTGTTCCCTCCGGCCGACGACGATCCGCCGACCCAACTAGAGATCTTGAGGAGGCAGTGCCCGTACCCCTGATTCCGGGCACACACCGCCAGGCCCTTACGTCACGGGCCGTTGTGACTTCGTGATTCCAGGGTGGCGCGTTCCACGGAAAATTGAACTTGCGTTTCACAGAGTGAGACGCGAGTATCGTTTCATGGACAACAGTAGCGGCGTCGGCGTTCTGGACAAGGCGGCCCTCGTCCTGAGCGCTCTGGAGTCCGGTCCGGCCACCCTCGCGGGTCTGGTCGGCGCCACCGGACTGGCACGACCCACGGCCCACCGCCTGGCCGTGGCCCTGGAGCACCACCGCATGGTGGCGCGCGACATGCAGGGTCGTTTCATTCTCGGCCCTCGCCTGGCAGAGCTTGCCGCGGCCGCGGGTGAGGACCGTCTCCTCGCCACCGCGGGTCCGGTGCTCACACATCTTCGGGACATCACGGGTGAGAGCGCGCAGCTCTATCGCCGCCAGGGCGACATGCGCATCTGTGTCGCCGCGGCGGAGCGCCTGTCCGGCCTTCGGGACACGGTCCCGGTCGGTTCCACGCTCACGATGAAGGCCGGCTCCTCGGCGCAGATCCTGATGGCCTGGGAGGAGCCCGAGCGGCTGCACCGCGGCCTGCAGGGGGCGCGCTTCACGGCGACGGCTCTGTCAGGCGTGCGGCGGCGGGGCTGGGCCCAGTCGATCGGCGAGCGGGAGCCGGGCGTCGCGTCCGTGTCGGCGCCGGTGCGGGGGCCGTCGAACCGGGTGGTTGCCGCGGTGTCGGTGTCGGGCCCCATCGAGCGCCTTACCCGGCACCCCGGTCGGATGCACGCACAGGCTGTGATCGACGCCGCCGGGCGCCTCTCCGAGGCGTTGCGGCGTACCGGCTGAAGCGACCAGGTGTTTCGGGGAGGGCTCGCCTCAACGCCGCGGCAGGCTTTCCCCGACTCAGCGCCATGACAGGGACGGTTTCGTTGTCGAGTGCGGGTCGTCAGTGGTTGTTCGCGCAGTTCCCCGCGCCCCTGAGGCATACGCAGAAGGCCCCTCACCGAGGTGAAGGGCCTTCGTAGTGTGTACCCCCGACCGGATTCGAACCGGCGCTACCGCCTTGAGAGGGCGGCGTGCTAGGCCGCTACACAACGGGGGCGTGGAGCCTGCGTTTCCGCAGGTCCGAGCTGGTCTACCTGGACTCGAACCAAGACTAACTGAACCAGAATCAGTCGTGCTGCCAATTACACCATAGACCAATGTGGTTTAGACCAGTCAGTACCCCCGACCGGATTCGAACCGGCGCTACCGCCTTGAGAGGGCGGCGTGCTAGGCCGCTACACAACGGGGGCCCTAGCAGTCCCGAGATGATCGTCGATCTGCCGATCTTCGGAACCAGTACCCCCGACCGGATTCGAACCGGCGCTACTGCCTTGAGAGGGCAGCGTGCTAGGCCGCTACACAACGGGGGCGATGCAGATGAGCTCTGCGAGCTGGCCTACCTGGACTCGAACCAAGACTAACTGAACCAGAATCAGTCGTGCTGCCAATTACACCATAGGCCACTGGAACGCAAGCCCCCGAGGGGGTTTTGTTCTAGTTGTGCGCCTGGGGTTCCGGCCTTCCGGCCCGCTCCCGCGGCGCAGGAAGAACATTACCCGAAGGTGGACGGGGCTCCAAAACGACTATCCGCGCCGAGCAGGGAAGGCAGTTCGGCGAGGGAGGCGATGCGGTGCGGTCCGACGGGCGGGTCGATCGTGGCGTACAGGCCGCCGCGGTCGATCCACACCGACAGCAGTCCCGCGTCGGCGGCGCCCCGCCCGTCGATCTCCGGGTGGTCGCCGACGTAGGCGACCTGGTGCGGTGGCAGCCCGAGGAAATCGCAGGCCGCGAGGAACGCCCCGGCCTCGGGCTTGGAGATGCCGAGCTCGGCCGCGCACAGGATGGTCTCGAAGCGGTCGTGGACGCCGAGGGCGCGCAGCTTGCGGTCCTGGACGTGGAGGCTGGAGTTGGAGAGCACGGCGTGCCGGTGGCTGGCGGAGAGGGCGTCGAGGACGGGCAGGACGTCCGGGAAGAGGGTCCAGACCGCCTCGTAGTGGGTGATGTACCGCTGGAACCACGCGTCGGCCTCGGCGTCGGTGAGGTCCCGGTCCAGGAACACCCGTACGCGGTCGCGCCGCTGGTCCTCGAAGGTGGCCTCGCCCGCCGAGAAGCGGGCCCACTGCAGGTGGGTGATCTCCCGCCAGTGGTCGATGGCCTGCTCGACGCTGTCGTAGCCGTCGAGCAGGCCCTCGGCCGTGAGATGGGCGTGCATGCCGAGGCGGTCGGCGGTGGTGTAGTCGAAGAGGGTGTCGTCGACGTCCCAGACCACGGCTTGGATGCTCATGCTCCGACCGTACCCACCGCGTCCCGTGCTCAGCCCAGGGTCATGGTGCCGGTGAGGGTGAGGTCCGGGCCCTGGTCGTCGCGGGGGTGGGCGGTGAGCTTCCAGGTGTAGGTGCCTCCCGTGGTTCCGCCGCCGTTGTCGGTGAGGCCGTCCCAGGCGGGGCGTACGGCGGCTCCGGTGGAGGCGCCGGTCAGCGTGCGGACGGGCTTGCCGAAGGCGTCGGTGAGGGTGAGGGTCCAGGTGGAGGGCTTGTTGAGCTGCCACACCGGCGCCCAGGGGAACCCCTTGCCGATCACGGACGGCGAGTACACCTGGGCTTCCATCTGCGCCAGGGGCGAGGTGGGGACGCCGCTGGGGACGATCGACACCTCGCCGTACGTGCCGTTGAGGTAGACGATGTGGCCGCCGAAGCGGTCGACGGCCCAGCGGCCGTTGCTGCCGCCGGTGTTCTGGTCGGTGGCGGGCAGCTCGACCAGGGTGCGGGTGGTGGCCGTGCCGGTGTGGAAGTCGGTGAGCAGCAGTTCGTGGGTGGTGCGGTTCTCGCGGATCAGGAAGCCGTCGGCGAGGCGGGCGGGGCCGGTGTCGGCCGGGACCGTGATCTTCCGGTTGGTGGCCCGGTCGTAGACGCCCGCCGAGCTGCCGCAGGACCAGTACAGCCAGGTGTTGACGGCCTGGATGTCGGTGGGGGTGCAGGGGGCGCCGGTGGCGACGGTCGTGGTCGTGCCGGACTTGAGGTTGCGGCCGGTGATCTGGCCCTGGGTGGCGCCCGGGGTCCACAGGGTCTGCCCCCACACCGCTGCGGCGGTGCGGTCGCGGGTGAGGGCGGTCTGGCCGGCGGTGGCTCCGCGCGGGAAGTCGACGACCCGCTGCTTGCCGGAGCCGCCGTTGTAGAGCACGTACCGGCCGGTGCCGCCGCCGGTGCGGCCACGGGAGTCGCCGTCCGTGGGCGCGCTGAGGACGGTGGTGGTGTCGAGGCCGACGCCGACGACGGATTCCTGGCCCGTCTCGCTGGTCCACAGGTGGCTGACGCGGCCGTCGCCGAGGGCCTCCAGCTGGGGGCAGGCGGCGTCGCCGGTGAGGCAGGTGGAGGGGCTCATGGCGGGGCTGCGGCGGGTCTGGGGGCCGTCGGGCCGGCCGGCGGAGTCCAGCTGGAAGCTGTTGTAGCGCAGTGAGGCGCCCGGTGTCGCGCCGTAGAGGAACAACTCGGCGCCGGCGACGGCCAGTCCCTGCACGGCGGTCGCGGCTGCGGGGACCCGGGCCACCTCGGCGGTGGTGAGGCCGCTGCTGCCGTCCGGGGTGATCCGGTGGATGTTCCAGTCGAGGCTGGAGGGGCCCGCGGTGGCCAGGGCGCCGCCGTCCAGGGTCGGGCCGATGCCACCGAACGACGAGGGGAGCACGGTGGTCGAGGCGCCGGTGACCAGGGAGCGGGCGGTGAGCGCGGCCTCGGTGCCGCCCAGTACGAAGGTCGGGTTGCCGAGCAGGAGCTGGTCGCCGACGACGGCTTCGAGCTGGACGTCGGTCCTGGTGAGGGCGGTGGGCTGGGTGCCGGGTTCGGCGTCGACCCGGATCGCCTTGAAGTCGGCGACGAGCCAGCGGTCGTTGAAGGCGAGCTGCGGGGTCGCGGTGTCGCCGGTGACGTAGGTGCGGAAGGCGCCGTCGGAGAGGTCGACCAGACCCACGGACGTCTTGCCGTCCAGCGTGTAGACGATCGCGAGGCGGCCCACGGAGCCGCCGGTGCGGTAGAGGACGGGCCGGGCGCCCGCGGGGAAGCCGGTGACCGGGGTGTCCACGGTGAGGGTGCCGCCGTCGACGGTGCGCAGGACGTGCAGGGCGCCGGTGCCGTCCACGGTGAGCACGCTCCAGCCGGCGGCGGCCCGGTAGGCCTGGCCGGAGGGGATCGTGACGGTGGCGGTGACGCCGGTGGCGCGGTGCTTCTGGTGGACGGTCCGGCCGTCCAGGGTGTTCACGACGTCGGTGCCGCTGGCCAGGTCGTCCGGGCCGGCGTGGGCGGGCGGGATGGTGCCGGGATAGTCCACGGTGGTGACCGAGGTGGTCCCCGGGCGGTACTGGAAGCCGGACGCGCCGGCCCACGGGTAGTCGACGGTCACGCGCTTCTCGGTGACGAGCCGCACCGTGCCGACCGGCTCGTCGACCCGGGGCGCCGCCTGCGCGGGTGCGGTCAGCACCGTGCAGGACAGGGCCACCACCCCGCCGACGGCCGCGTGGACGAGTCTTCGTGAACGGATCATGCTCTCTCCCCCTGTACCAGGGCGCACACGCGCACCGTGCGCACAGGCGGCATCCAACGTCCCGTCCGGGGACGGCAGTTGGCCGGAAGGGTGAACTCCGGGTGACGGATGGGCGGACAGAGCGAGGGCGGCGCCCCAACCGGACGCCGCCCTCGCCGTGTGGTGCTTCGCGTTACGCGGTCAGCTTCGCCAGCGCCGCGTCGATCCGGGCCAGGGTGGTCTCCTTGCCCAGGACCTCCAGGGACTCGAACAGCGGGAGGCCGACCGTACGGCCGGTGACGGCGACGCGGACGGGGGCCTGGGCCTTGCCGAGCTTGAGGCCGTGGGCCTCGCCGGCGGCCAGGACGGCCTCCTTGAGCGACTCGGCGGAGGTCCAGTCGGCGGCCTCGAGCTTCTCGCGGGCCGTGCGCAGCAGGGCGTCCGAGCCCTCCTTCATGGCCTTCGTCCAGGAGGCCTCGTCCTCGGCCGGCTCCGGCAGGAACAGGAAGTCGACGTTGTCGGTGATCTCCGACAGGACCTTGAGGCGGGTCTGCGCGTGCGGCGCGATGGCCTGCCACTTGGCCTCGTCGAAGGCCTCCGGGGCCCAGGGGGCGAACGGCGCCTGGAGCCAGGGGCGGCAGCGCTCGGTGAAGTCCTTCACGTCCAGCAGGCGGATGTGGTCGCCGTTGATGGCCTCACACTTCTTGAGGTCGAAGCGGGCCGGGTTCGGGTTCACGTCGGAGATCTCGAACGCGGCGATCATCTCGTCGGTCGAGAAGATGTCCTGGTCGGCCGAGAGGGACCAGCCGAGCAGGGAGAGGTAGTTGAGCAGGCCCTCGGGGAGGAAGCCGCGCTCCCGGTAGAGGTTGAGGGAGGACTGCGGGTCGCGCTTGGAGAGCTTCTTGTTGCCCTCGCCCATCACGTACGGCAGATGCCCGAAGGACGGGATCTCCTTGGCGATGCCCAGCTCGATCAGCGCCTTGTACAGGGCGATCTGGCGGGGGGTGGAGGAGAGCAGGTCCTCGCCGCGCAGGACGTGGGTGATCTCCATCAGGGCGTCGTCGACCGGGTTGACCAGCGTGTACAGCGGGGCGCCGTTGGCGCGGACGATGCCGTAGTCCGGGACGTTCTCCGGGGTGAAGGTCAGTTCGCCGCGGACGAGGTCGGTGAAGGTGATCGTCTCGTCGGGCATCCGGAAGCGGACGATCGGCTCGCGGCCCTGGGCCTGGTACTCCTCGACCTGGGCGGCGGTCAGCTCACGGCAGTGGCCGTCGTAGCCGGAGGGCTTGCCGGCGGCGCGGGCGGCCTCGCGGCGGGTGTCCAGCTCGTCCTGGGAGCAGTAGCAGCGGTAGGCGTACCCGCCGTCGAGCAGCTTCTGCGCGACGTCCTTGTAGAGGTCCATGCGCTGCGACTGGCGGTACGGCGCGTGCGGGCCGCCGACCTCGGGGCCCTCGTCCCAGTCGAAGCCCAGCCAGCGCATCGAGTCGAGCAGCTGGGTGTACGACTCCTCGGAGTCGCGGGCCGCGTCGGTGTCCTCGATGCGGAACACCAGGGTGCCCTGGTGGTGCTTGGCGAACGCCCAGTTGAACAGGGCGGTGCGGACCAGGCCCACGTGGGGGTTACCGGTGGGCGAGGGACAGAAACGGACGCGTACTGGAGTGCCGGGTGCGCTAGCCACGCTTGACAACCTTGTTGGTGAGAGTGCCGATGCCTTCGATGGTGACGGCGACCTCGTCGCCGACGTTCAGGGGGCCGACCCCAGCCGGGGTGCCCGTGAGGATCACGTCGCCCGGGAGCAGCGTCATGGCCTCGGAGATGTTGACGATCAGATCCTCGATGGAGTGGATCATCTCGCTGGTCCGGCCGAGCTGGCGCTGCTGACCGTTGACCGTGAGCTGGATGGTGAGGTCGCTCGCGTCCAGGTCCGTCTCCACCCAGGGGCCGAGCGGGCAGGAGCTGTCGAAGCCCTTGGCCCGGGCCCACTGCTTCTCGCGCCGCTGCACGTCACGGGCGGTGATGTCGTTGGCGCAGGTGTAGCCGAAGATGACGTCCTTGACGCGTTCGCGCGGGACCTCGCGGCACATCCGGCCGATCACCACGGCCAGCTCGGCCTCGTGGTGCACCTCCTCGGAGAAGGAGGGGTACTGGATCTCGTCGCCGGGGCCGATCACCGAGGTGGACGGCTTGAAGAAGGCGAAGGGGGCGTCGGGTACCTCGTGGCCCAGCTCGCGCGCGTGCTCCGCGTAGTTGCGGCCGAAGGCCACGACCTTGTTGGGGAGCACCGGCGGCAGCAGCCTGACCTTGCTCACCGGCACCTTCGTGCCGGAGAGCTCGAAGTCCGCGAACGGGATGCCCTTGATGATGTTCAGGACGAGTTCGTCCTGCTTGTCGCCCTCGATGGCGCCGAAGGCGACGTTCCCGTCGATGGAGAACCTGGCGATGCGCACGGGTTGCTTGGCCCCTTGACTGAAGCGGCTGGAGTCTGACGGTCCAGGCTAACGCGGGGAGGTGGACTCGCCCCGCGCATTACGAGGGGGCGCCCCGTCACGTGCGAAG
>NZ_JBEOXI010000101.1:0-28080 GCF_040296465.1 Streptomyces sp. NPDC002130 | reverse complement strand
GGGATCGGAGATCTGCACCGGGTAGCCGTAGGCGTTCGGGGCGGGACCCGCGGCTCTGGCCACGTCGACGCCTCGCGGCGCGGCGGGACCGCCGTCCCGCCCCCTTGCTGGCGTCATGGCGTCTCCCGGTGTGCGGTGGATCGGATCGTGTGAACGGCCTCGGTCGCCCGCCGGTATCGCGGGTGACTGCGCTGTCATGACTGCGCAGACATATCTACGCAGTCGAGCGCGCCGCGTCAAGACTTCGCGCGAATCCGGCTTCCGGCACGGCTCGGGCCCTTGAGGAATCCGGCTGCTGGTCTGGACCGCATCCGGTATCCGCGCGTCAACCCCGAACGGGCCGACCGGTGGGCAATCGGATGCGGCGCGAACGAGACGGTGGCTGACCTCACCGCAGGCCGGGCAGGCGATGCACCCGCCTTTGAGACGGTGATGTCCCGCATGCGTGTGCCCCGCAGGGCCCGGGCAGGCCCCGGGCCCTTGACCGTTCTGGCCGACCGCGCATCTTCCTCACGCGCCATCCGCACCCACCTGCGGCGCCGGGCATCCGTGCACTCATCCCGCAGCCGTCCGACCAGGTCGGTCACCGTCTGCGGCGAGGCCGATTCGGGGGCTGGCCACACGACTGACGAGCTCGCGATCGCCTGCCAGGCCGCACTCCGTCTCGTCCCCCATCTAGACCCGACGCTGACCAGAAAGACAAAACCTATTGAGGTTTTCAGGTTGTCGTCGGGTAGTGACGCTTGATGATCTCTGCGGTATGCCGGTGAGGTGAGGTATCCAGAGGGTGGGGCCTGACTGCTGAGCGTCGGGCGTTTCGTGAGGGGATCCGGCTTCAGGCCGGCAAGCGGTTCGCGGCGGGTGAGAAGACCGCGGTGATCGCGAGGGACCTGCGGGTGAGTGTCACGGCTCCTGGCCGAGGACCCACTGGACGACGAGTAGCACCAGGAAAGGACAGCAGGGGAGACAACCGCACAGGCTGCTTCCTATGAGCGTGGCTCCCAGCCCTGTTCGACGGTGCGCTGGGACATTCGCTTGGACACAAGAAGGGCGGCCTTGGCGGCGCGCGGGCGGCCGGCCGAACGCAGTTCCTGCGCGAGTGCTTTCCAATACGGGGGATGCTCCGGATGGAGGGTGAGCGCCTGCCGTAGGGCATCGCCCTTCAGTGGCCGGGCCCAGCTGCCCCGCGGTAGTGGGCCGGTTGGGTCCGGCCCAGCAAGTAGTTCGTCGACGAAGCTGTGGCATGACTTCCAGGGGAGTGCGATCCGCCAGCTGGGTTCGCCCCAGTCTGGTGGAAGTTCGTCGGAGGATCCGTAGATGGGTAGGGGAAGTAGGAGCCGCTCCCGCCGGAATCTCCGTCCGGACGTATCTCCTCGGTTCAGGAAATGCTTCTCGAGATCGCGTTGGTAGCTGAGGAATTGTGGGAGGCCAGCGTTGCCCTCAAGGCCGACCTCCATGTCGACCGTGGCAGCAAAGATGTCCGCTGACAGCTCCTCGAACTGGGACACAACCGCACGCAAAGCAGTGGACGGGTTCGCCACAGCCATTGCCACGCTGTGCATGACCAGCGTAAGCAATCCCTGCAACGCGGCCACAGAGGACAGCCACTCGTCGAGACTGCTCGCTGCGCGTGTCTTCTCGACCTGGCTCCAGCCACGTACGACGAGCGACTCGACAGCCGCGCGTCCGTCCGCCGTGAGGCGGACAGGCTCGGCATTCTCCAGAGTGGGATAGAAGATCAGCCATTCGTCCGGCTTCCTCGGCAGTCTTCCGTCCATGAGAGAGGCCACTAGTTCCTGAGGGGAGTCGGTGCGCGCGCTGACGATGATCAGCTGGGCGACCACCATGATCGCGGAGAACACGCTCACCACCTGCCCGGTCTCCACCAGGTCGGCCACATAGTCCACAGCGGCGCGCAGCCCGGATTCGTGGCAGATCCACAGGGTGGACCGGAGCACGCGAAAGTACTCGCCCTCCCGGGCGGAGTCGTCGTCCGGAACCAGATTCCAGTGAACGAAGAATGTACTCAGCCAGGTGAAGGGTGACAGCTTGGAGGGTACGGTGACGTGACCGGCCAACGGGCATCCAGGCGGCCAGGTCGCGCCGACATGGCGGTAAGGAATCTGTGCTGCGGCGTCCGTGAACTGCAGACCGATAGTGTCTTCCAAGACCGCTGTGACCTTGAGGAAGGGAATCTCGCGGGCCTCGCAGTAATACCGCACACGGGAATGCTGCTTACCGCCGTCGAAGTCCCACTCGTCGGTCCGGCACATCCGCCCGAAGACCATTGCCTCCTGGAAGTAGGCGTTTACCAGATCCAGCAGCGGTTCGGCCTCGCCTGCCAGGTTGGCCGTCAAGAGCCTGGTGACGTTCACAGAGCCAACCCCACGACACTGACGATGTCCCCGCTGTGCTCTGCAACCAGTCGGAAGCTGGTGATCAGCCACTCCTGCATCGACGCTCCTCGCGTCTTGTCGTACTCGATGCGCTCTTTGAGCAAGGCAACGCAGAGCCGGTCCAGAGCTCCCTTGGCGTCCGTCGGGTTGGCCTCGTCTGCGGCCAGGGCGAAGACCTTACGCAGGAGGACGCGTACCTCGTGTTGTTCGGTGGCCGTGTTCAACGGCACGTATACGGCGCCGGCGTGGCTCGCCCAGTCGTGGTGGAAGAACAGCACGCCGGGCAGGGGAGGAACGTACGTGTCTTCGAAGAGCGTGCGCACCATCTGGTAAGCCGGGTGGACACCCTTTCCCAGGTGAAGCCATGAGGAGAAGGACCGGTCGTCAACGGCCACGGGAGTCGGCGCGGGCTCATCCAGGGTGAACAAGGCGAGGACGTCCGGTCCGCTGTCGTCGGCGAGCGTGCCGGACCGCACGTAGTCGGCGACCGCGGTATCGGCCACCGGGTGGAAGGCCAGGAATGCGAAGACCTTGGCGACCTCCTGCAACGCGGCAAGGTTCTCCGGCTTCAGGAGCTCCTGGATGTCTTTGACGTTGCCCTCAAGATGTTTGTTCTTGTCCGAGGCGGCCTCTTCGAGGATGGTCGCGATTGACAGCGTCAGCATGCACGTCCCTTTCAAGCCGTCAGGGCCAAAACGATGACATGAGAGGCCCACTCCGGCGCCACGGCACACCCGGCGCGCTCCGCAGTTGCCGTCACTTTCGCCAGTCCAGCCGTACGCGCTTGTCGACGCTTCAGGTCTGCGACCGCCACAATCCCGGCTGTCTCAGAGGCCAGCCTCGCACTCGCCCCGGGTTCAGACGACGAAGCAGCCGGTGCCCTTCGGTGACTTACTGAGGTTTGCAGGGTGGGGTTGGCCGTGTGAGGGTCAGGCGGGTGGCGGTGAGGCAGCCGTCGATCAAGTGGGGCCGGAGTTGGATCCTGCGTAACTCACGGCGGAGCTTGTGGTCAAGGTCATCGGGTGCGTCGAAGGCAGTGTTGGCCATGGCCCTGCGCACGAGTGACCAGATGGCCTCGACGGGGTTCAGGTCTGGTGCATAGGGCGGCAACCGGACGGTGGTGAGCCAGTCGTGGTCGGCCTCATATCGCTGCAGCCCGGCGGTCAGATGGGTGTTGAGATTGTCCCAGACCACCACGATCGGGCCGCCGAGTTGGATGTGGGCCCGAACGAGCAGGTCGCGGTAGTCCTTCCAGGAGAAGCTCCTGCGGGCGCCCTTGAGCAGGAGATGGGTGCGGGGCCGGTGGATGAGACGGCTCCTTTCGCCGGGTTTGTAGCAGCACAGGGCCGCAATCGAGGTGCGACGGCGGGACCTGCCTCTCACCCTGATTTCGGGGGTGTATCCGCGCCGGCCCCAAGTGCGGGCGCGGGGCGGCGTCATGGAGAATCCGGCTTCGTCCTCGAAGACGATCCAGCTGCCACACACCGCCGCGAGCCTTTTACCTGGGGCCACACCTCCTGCTTCCACAGCTCTACCGCGTGCTCGTCGCGTTCGAGTGCTCTGCGGGCAGGTGCCTGCCATGACCAGCCGTGTCGTTTCAGCAGCCGAGCACGGCGAACTGGGCATCGGTGACGGTTGGGGAGTTCGCCGGACCCGTCGAGCGCAGGGCCGCCATGCCACCGTCGCGCCAGGCGCGGCGCCATCGTTCCACCGACCCTGCACTCACCCGCAGGTCCCTCGCGATCACCGTGGTCTTCTCACCCGCCGCGAACCGCTTGCCGGCCTGAAGCCGGATCCCCTCACGAAACGCCCGACGCTCAGCAGTCAGGCCCCACCCTCTGGATACCTCACCTCACCGGCGTACCGCAGAGATCATCAAGCGTCACTACCCGACGACAACCTGAAAACCTCAGTAACGGTGAATAACAGGATGTGGTGGATGGGACGGCCCCCAGCCCGGCGGCAGAAGAGCCCACGAACCGTGGTCCAACCACTCACTGAAGTGGACAGGCCGGGCGCCGCCGACGTGGTCCAAGGACAGCGGGACGATCCGGTCGCAGGTAGCCCGTCCGTCCCACCAGACCGTGCCGGCCAGAGAGCCGGTCAGGGCCCAACAAGGTGGAGAAGCCGCAGCCGTGCTCCTGGATCACGACCGCACCGGCCGTCTTCAGGTCCTCGAACCTGTCGGCCTCGTCGTCCCAGGCACGCCGGGCTGTCCGATACGCGGCGTCGTCCTCGAACGCCTCAGCCTGTGGCTCACGCGCCATCGGTTCGTCGTCGCTCACCGCATAGGAGTCGGGATGCGGAAAGGGAATCACCAGCAGCTCGCGCCGCCCCTCGGCCCGCTCAAACACGCACCGGCGCCGAGGCCGGGTCACACTGATCCAGGAGACACGGCTAGCCGCCCCGCCTCCAGGGCCGTAGCTTCTCCGGGTTGCGGACCGCCCAGATCCCGGTGACGCGACCTGCGGAGACGTCGAACGAGGCCACGGTCATGACGATGCCGGCCCGCTGGGCCACCAGGCCCGGCCTGCCGTTGACCGATCGCTCCAGGAGTTCGAGCCCCGGCGCCTTGTCGGCGATGGCCACCATGTACTCGGCGATGCGCGTGCCGCCCTCGACCGGGCGTCGCGCCGCGCCGGCCATGCCGCCGCCGTCGGCGGTCATCACGGCGGCCGGGTCGAGGAGACGGACCAGGGCGGCGATGTCCTTGCTCTCCCAGGCTTCTTTGACGTGCCGCACCACGTCGGCCTGGCCGGTCGCCCTCTCCTCGGAACGCGCGGAGCTCACCCGCCGTCGGGCGGAGGCCGCAAGTTGCTTGCATGCCGCGGGAGTTCGGCCGAGAACATCCGCGACCTCGGCGAACGGGTACCGGAAGACGTCGTGCAGGACGAACGCCACCCGCTCGGCGGGCGTCATCGACTCCAGGACGACGAGGAAGGCCACGGTCACCGACTCGTCCAGGACGATCTGGTCGGCGGGGTCCGCGGGACCGGTGGGGCCGGAGCCGTCCCCGGGGCCCCACTCGGCGCGGTCGGGCAGCGGCTCGGGCAGCCACGCGCCGACATAGCGTTCACGGCGGGCCCGGGCCGAGCCGAGCAGGTTTAGGCAGATGCGGCTGGTCACCGTCGTCAGCCAGGCGCCGGGGGAAAGGATCTCCTCCCGTCGGCTTCGGGGCAGCGCGTACCAGCGTGCGTAGGCGTCCTGGACGGCGTCCTCGGCCTCGGTGACCGAGCCGAGCAACCGGTAGGCGACGTTGATCAGTTGACGTTGTTCGCCAACTGTCTCGTCCGTGCCGGCCCCGACCGTTCCCATGTCTCGGCGTCCCCCTCGCCTTACCTTTCGCGCCCCCGCGTCGTCGGGCTGTTTGAGACCTTATCGATCTCCTGCCCGAGGGCGGAAGAGAGGACTGTGACATGGCCACTCAGGTGACAACGGCGGCACGGCGTGGCACCGCGTTCCTGCAGATCGCGATCGCCCTGCAGACCCTGACGATCTTCCTCCAGGCGGTGTCCGCCGGGTTGCTGCTGACCTCGTCCTACGGAGAGATGCTGCACAGCGTCGGGGCGCGCGTGATGTACGGGGCGTCGATGCTGTACGTGCTCGCGGCGGTGCTGGCCTGGAAGCCGGGCGGCGGCTCGTCCCGGCCGATCTGGTACGCCTCGGGTTTCCTCGCGCTCGCCTCGCTCCAGGTCGTGCTCGGTATCGCGCACGTCCCGTCGCTCCATCTCCCCCTGGGTGTGCTGATGTTCGGCCTGAGCGTGCTGGCGCTGGCCCCGGCGGTGACATCCGGCACGGGGCCAGCCGGAGCGAAGTAGGCCGGCGCGGGGCCGGAGCCGCCGCCGACCACATCCCCCTCTGCCTCACGTCCGTCCCGCGGCTCCGAAAAATCATGCGCCTCACGCGTTTCAAGCCTCCGCGATTCGGCCAACCCCGGGCTGACGGGAGCCGCCCCAGCAATGAGCCGCTGCGGTCGATCCCTTGTGCGGCAAGGGACTCAGCGCGTCCGGAATCGAGCGCGTTCGAATCAGGGGTCGTGTCGTTAGGCCGTGCACCGCCGAGCCCGTCCGGGCCGGCACGAACCTCCAGGAGGGCCCCAGGTGACGGTGACCCATGCCTCGACCGCTGACGAGAACACTCCGCCCCCTCCCCCGCCCGCGACCCTCACGTTCGGCGGGAAGTACGGCAAGAACCCGCTGGCAGACGCCGGTTTCGCAGCGATGTGCCGCCGCCTGCCGGCCGTCCTCGGACACACCGCGCGGATGGCCTGGGCCGTCGACAGGACCGGCGTCGTGCTGCTCCTCGCGTGCCAGCTCCTCACCGGCATCGCGGCGGCGGTCGTCCTCGCGTTCACCGCGCAGGCCATGACGCACGTCCTCGGCATCGGCACGGTTCCCGAACGCCTGCACGGCGCGCTGCCGGCCCTGATCGTGGTGACGGCGGCCGCGGCCGTCGGCCGGATCACCAGTGCCCTCTCCTCCTACGCCGACGGCCGGATCACTCCGCTGCTGACGACCGAGGCGGACATCGCCCTGGTCGCCGCCGTGTGCCGGGTGGAGACCGCCGCTTACGGCGAGGACGGCTTCGCCGACCGGCAGGAAGCCGCCGAAGTCGGGGTCACCCGCACCCGGATGATGGTCCAGGACGCCGAGCGGTTCGTGTCGGCACTGATCCGCATGATCGCCGCGAGCGGAGTCATCACCGCACTGCACCCGCTGATGCTGCCCCTGCTGCTCCTGGCCGTCCTCCCGGCCGGCGCCGGGGCGGTCCTGTCCGCCCGCGTCGACTACGAGACCCACTACCTCAACGTCGGCGACCGCAACGTGCGCTCCATGATGCGCTGGTGGGCCACGTACTCCCGATTCGGTGACGAGGTCCGCGCCAACGGCATGACCGGCTATCTCGTCTACTGGTACCGGGCCCTGTCCGACCGCATCGACCAGCGCACTCTCACCGCCGCCCCGCGCCTGCTGCGCATCGTGCTGACCACCAGCGCCCTGGGCGGAGTGTTCCTGCTGTGCACGTGGGCCACCCTCGCCTGGCTGGCCGCCGACGGCCGGGTCGCCCTGCCGGTCGCCGCCACGGCCGTCGTCGCCGTGCAGACCACGCTCGCCGCGCTCGGTCAGTTCGTCATCCACGGCGCCGCGATGTTCCACACCTCGCTCTACCTGGCCGACATGCGGGCCTTCCTCGACATGGCCGCCGAACGCGCCCCGCAGAGGGGTGAGCTGACCATCCCGGATCGCGTCGACGAGATCCGTCTAGACGAGGTCGTGTACCGATACCCGGGCAAGGAGGAACCGGCCGTGGCAGGAGTGTCGCTCTCCCTGCGCCGGGGCGAGATCCTGGCGATCGTCGGCGAGAACGGCTCGGGCAAGTCCACCCTCGCCAAGCTCATCACCGGGATCCTCCTCGCCGACAAGGGACGCGTGCTGTGGGACGGCATCGACCTGGCGCACGCCGATCCCGACGCCGTGTGGAAACGGACCGCGCTCGTACCGCAGAACTTCGCCTGCTGGCCGCTGCGCGCCCGCGAGAACATCACCCTCGGGCAGCCGAAGAGCTTCGACGACGGTCCCGTCTGGGATGTCGTCGACGCCGTCGGCATGCGCGAGGCCATCGAGAAGCTGCCCCGGAAACTCGACACCCTGCTCGCCAAGGAGCTGTGGGGCGGCGCCGAACTCTCCGGTGGGCAGTGGCAGCGGCTGGTGTGCGGACGCGCCCTGTACCGCCGGACGCCGCTCCTGATCCTGGACGAGCCGACGTCCCAGATGGACGCCCGCGGCGAACACGCCATCTTCCTGGAGATCAAGAGGATCGCCGCCGAACGCATGACGATCGTCGTCACCCACCAACTGGCGAACACCCGTCTCGCCGACCGCGTCCTCGTCATGGACCAGGGCGGGTCGTCGAGCAGGGGACGTACGAGGAACTCGTCCACGTCGGCGGCCTGTTCGCCGAACTCGTCGCGCTGGCCGACGACCGCTGACCGCGATTCGAGGGCGGTCCCGTGGCGTCGCGCCGTGGGGCCGCCCCCGCCGTGTCGAGTGGAACAATCGGCCGTACGAGTCCGAACCGAGGAAGTCGGTCATCACACCGTGGAACGACCAGCCGTCCCCTTTCCTCCCTCGCCCTGGCACCTCACCGGCGACATGATCATCTCGCTGTGGCGCGTCCCGGTCGGCGAGCTGCCGCGCTGGCCCCTGCCGTCCCGGGCCCGCCCGTGGGTCGTGCGGCGCCGCGCCACCGTGGTCACCTTCTGGGTCGACTACCGGCCCGGGGGCGTCCTCGCCTACCGAGAGTTCCTCATCGCCCAGGTCGTGCGCCACGGACGCCGCCTCGCCGCCACCACCGTGGCTGCCTGGGTCGACGACGAACGGTCCCTCGCCGGGGGACGCGCCCTGTGGGGCATCCCGAAGGAGCTGGGCGCGATCACGGTCCACGCGGACGGCCGGAGCGCCCGGGGCGAGCTGACCGCTCCCGGGACTCCGGTCGTCCGCTTCACGTACCGCGACATGCTGCGGCTGCCCTGCCGGCTGCCGGCCCGTGGCCACCTGGTCCAGCAGTTGTCCGACGGTGCGCAGTGCCGCGTCCCCATGCGGATCAGTGGACGACCGGCTCTCGGCCGCGGCCGCGTCACGACCGGGTCCGAAGATCCTCTGTCCGTCCTCGGCAGGCACCGGCCGCTCCTCTCCCTCGCGCTCCGCGACTTCCGCGGCGTCGTGGGCGGCTGAGCCGCGCAGGTCCTCGCCCGGCCCTCCGGTGCCGCTCGGGTGTGGCCGCCCGGGCCCGGCCGCACCCCTTGGCGGACCATCGACGGACCGTGCCACGCCACCGAGAGCCCGCCGCCCTTGACGTGAGCCCTTCAGCAGCAGCGGCTGTGGCTGCGGGCCTCCTGGTGCCGAAGGCGCAGCACCTGGTACTCGCGGCGGGTCGGGACCGGCGCGAGCGGGTGGTGGCGCCGGTGCCGCTCGCAGTGGCGGTCGTACTCGGCCTCGCCGGTCAGCTCGCGCAGATACCAGCGCACGGCCCGCACCCAGCGCCGGATCCTCACGAGCGGGCTCCGACTCCGGCTTCGGCTCCGGCTCCCGCTCCGGCCAGGGGCTCGACGGGGCTGCCCGACGTGTCGAGGCGGGACTCGACGTACGGCGCCTCGGTGGTCGGCAGCGGCGTCGCGGACCGTACGGCGCGCACGCAGACCACCGCCGCGTTGCCGATCACCACGGCGACCAGGAGCAGGAAGAGGGCGATGAGGACGCCGTCGACGGTGGAGTTGGTGATCACGGTGTGCATGTCGGCGGTCGACTTGGCGGGGGCGAGGATCTGGCCGGCGTCCAGGGCGTCGGCGTAGTGGGCCCGTTGGGCGAAGAAGCCGATCTTCGGGTCGGCGGAGAAGATCTTCTGCCAGCCGGCGGTGAAGGTGATCGCGGTGACCCAGGCCAGGGGGACGCCGGTGACCCAGGCCCAGCGCAGTCGCCCGGACTTGATCAGGACGGTGGTGCAGACGGCGAGGGCGATGGCGGCGAGCAGCTGGTTGGCGATGCCGAAGAGCGGGAAGAGCTGGTTGATGCCGCCGAGCGGGTCGGTGGCGCCGGTGTGGAGGAAGTAGCCCCAGGCGGCGACGACCAGGCCGCTGCACAGCCAGATGCCGGGCTTCCAGTTGACCCGGCCGAGCGGCTGGAAGACGTTGCCGAGCATGTCCTGGAGCATGAAGCGGCCGACCCGGGTGCCGGCGTCCACGGTGGTCAGGATGAACAGCGCCTCGAACATGATCGCGAAGTGGTACCAGAAGGCCTTCATGGCCGCCCCGCCGAAGACCCCGGAGAAGATCTCCGACATGCCGACCGCGAGAGTCGGGGCCCCGCCGGAGCGGGCGATGAGGGTCTGTTCCTCGACGGCCTTGGCGGCCTGGGTGAGCTGGTCGGGGGTGATGGTGAAGCCGAGGCCCGCCACCGCGTGGGAGGCGGACTCGGCCGTCGCGCCGAGCAGGCCCGCCGGTGCGTTCATGGCGTAGTACAGACCCGGCTCCAGCGTCGCCGCGGCGATCAGCGCCATGATCGCGACGAACGACTCCATCAGCATCGCGCCGTAGCCGATCAGCCGGACCTGCGACTCCTTCTGGATCAGCTTCGGGGTCGTTCCGGAGGAGACCAGGGCGTGGAAGCCGGACAGGGCTCCGCAGGCGATCGTGATGAAGAGGAAGGGGAAGAGCGAGCCCGCGAAGACCGGCCCGGCGCCCGAGGTCGCGAAGTCGCTCACCGCGTCCGCCCTGAGCACGGGTGCGGCCACGACCACACCGGCCGCGAGCAGCGCGATCGTGCCGATCTTCATGAAGGTGGAGAGGTAGTCGCGCGGGGCCAGCAGCATCCACACCGGCAGCACGGAGGCGACGAAGCCGTAGCCGATCAGGCAGAAGACGAGGGTGGTGGGGCTGAGGGTGAATGTGCCGGCCAGGGAGGAGTTCTGCACCCAGCTGCCGCCGACGATGGCGAGGAGCAGCAGTGCCACGCCGATGAGGCTGGTCTCGACGACCCTGCCGGGGCGGACGCGATGCATCCAGAAGCCCATGAAGAGGGCGATGGGGATGGTCATCGCGACGGAGAACGTGCCCCACGGGGAGTGGGCCAGTGCGTTCACGACCACCAGGGCGAGCACGCCGAGCAGGATGATCATGATGGCGAACACCGCGACCAGGGCGGCGGCTCCGCCCGCCCGGCCGATCTCCTCGCGGGCCATCTGCCCGAGCGACTTGCCGTCCCGGCGCATCGACAGGAACAGCACCACCATGTCCTGCACCGCCCCGGCGAAGATCACCCCGGCCACGATCCACAGCGTGCCCGGCAGATAGCCCATCTGTGCCGCGAGGACCGGTCCCACCAGTGGCCCGGCGCCGGCGATCGCGGCGAAGTGGTGACCGAGCAGCACCCGGCGGTCGGTCGGCTGGAAGTCGACGCCGTCCTCCAGGCGTTCGGCGGGGGTGGCCCGGCGGTCGTCCGGCCGGAGCACCCGGCGGGCGATGAACCGTGCGTAGAAGCGGTAGGCGATGGCGTACGAGCCGAGCGCGGCGACCACCAGCCAGACCGCGGAGATCTTTTCGCCCCGGGACAGCGCGAGGACGCCCCAGGCGACGGCCCCGAGCAGGGCGACGACGGTCCACAGCAGGACGGATCGAGGTGATATACGCGACTTTTCGGGCGCTGGCAGGCCGGTTTCGGACAGGGTGGACGTAGGCATGGCGGCTCCTCACCGGGGCGGTGCGAGACACCTCGTGACCCGAGGTGCCCGGGGATCGGCGAAACGGCGGCTCTCCCGCTCGCTGTCGGTCTGTGCAAGAGTTGCCCACCCCCCGGAACCGGTTGACAGCGAATTTCCAGAGGATTTCCCGCCGGTTCCGTGTCCTCCGATCGGGGCCGCCGCGCAACTCCCCCGTGAGGATCAGGCACACCAAGGACGGTGACCCATGGCCGACGGCACCATGACCGCGACGTTCCTCGCCGTGATCGGCGGAGCGTCGCTGCTCGCCGTCACCGCGCGGCGCCTGCACCCCAGCGACCGGCTGCCGTCGCTGGAAGGCTGGGCGCTGGCCGACCGCAGCCTGGGTCCGGTGTGGACCTGGTTCCTGCTGGGCGGCACGATCTTCACCGCGTACACCTTCACCGCCGTACCGGGGCTGGCGTACGGCAACGGCGCTGCGGCCTTCTTCGCCGTGCCGTACACGGTGATCGTCTGTCCCCTCGCCTTCGTGCTGCTCAGCCGCCTGTGGACCGTGGCCCGCGCCCACGGCTACGTCACCGTCGCCGACTTCGTCCGCGGGCGGTACGGGTCGCCGCCCCTCGCGCTGGTCGTCGCGCTGACCGGGATCCTCGCGACCATGCCGTACCTGGCGCTCCAGCTGCTCGGCATACGGGCCGTGCTGACGGCCGGCGGGGTGTATCCGCGCGGGGCCGCCGGGGATCTGGTGATGGTGGCGCTGTTCGCGGGGCTCGCCGTGGCCACGTACCGGCACGGGCTGCGCGCGCCCACGGTCATCTCGGCGCTCAAGGCGGTGGCCGTGTTCGTGTCGCTGACCGCGGTCACCTGGCTGGTCCTGGAGCGGCTCGGCGGGCCGGGTGCGGTCTTCGACGGAGCGGCCCGGCGGCTCGGCGGCCCCGCGCTGGTGCTGACCCCGGCCCAGCAGCCCGCCTACGCCACCCTCGCGCTCGGCTCGGCGCTCGCACTGATGATGTACCCGCACGTGCTGACGGCCGGCTTCGCCGCCGACGGGCCGCGCACCCTGCGCAAGGTCTCGGTGGCGCTGCCCGCCTGGACGGGACTGCTCGCGCTCTTCGGCGTCCTCGGTTTCGCGGCGCTCGCGGCCGGGGTGCGGGCACCGGAGGGCGGTGCCGAGGCGGCCGTGCCGATGCTGGTCGACCGGTTGATGCCGGGGCCGCTGGCCGGGCTGGTGTTCGGCGCGATCACCGTCGGGGCGCTGGTCCCGGCGGCGGTGATGTCGATCGCTGCGGCGACCAGCTTCGTACGCAACGTGTACGTCGAGTACGTGCATCCGACGGCCACGCCCAAACGGCAGGTGCGCATCGCCAAGGCCGTGTCGCTCATCGCGAAGGCCGGGGCGGTCGCGTTCGTCTTCGGGCTGCGCGACCAGGACGCGATCAACCTCCAGTTGCTCGGCGGGGTCTGGATCCTGCAGATCTTCCCCGCCGTCGCCGTCGGCCTGTACACCGCGCGACTGCATCCGCGGGCGCTGCTCGCCGGGTGGGGCGTGGGCATGGTGTCCGGGACCTTCCTGGTCGTGCGCGAGGGGTTCTCCTCCATCGTGGGCCTCGGTTCCGGACCGGTGGAGATCTACGCCGGCCTCGCCGCGCTCGTCCTCAATGTGATCGTCGCGCTGGCCGGCACCGCCGTACTCGAACGTCTCGGCGTCCCGCGAGCCGCCGATCTGACCGACCTGCCGTCCCGCCTGACCGTCAGGCGGCGTCCGGAGACGGGAGCGAACCAGCAGTGAGACACAGACACCCGATACCGGTACCGGAGCCCGACGTCGAGACGCTGACGCCCGCGCCGGCCGACCCGGCGGAGCTGGAGCGCGAGGCCGGACTCGCCGGGCTCTTCGAGCTGCACTACGCCTCGATGCTGCGCCTGGCCGTGCTGCTGGGCGCCGACGACCCGGAGAACGTGGTGGCCGAGGCGTACTACCAGATCTACCGGAAGTGGCGGCGCCTGAGGGACATCGAGGCGGCGGAGGCGTATCTGCGCTCCACGGTGTGCAATCTGACCCGGATGCGCATCCGGCACCTCCAGGTCGCCCGCAAGCACGTGGAGAACCCGTCCGAGGAGACCGTCGTCTCCGCCGAGAGCGCGGCGCTCCTCCGCGACGACCAGCGTGTGCTGATCGACGCGTTGCAACATCTGCCGGCCCGGCAGCGCGAGGCGCTCGTGCTGCGGCACTGGCTCGGGCTGAAGGAGGGCGAGATCGCCGCCGCGATGGGCATCTCCTCCGGTTCGGTCAAGACGCACACCGCACGCGGCCTCGCCGCGCTGACCCAGGCGATGGAGGCCCGGCGATGAACCACACCGAACCGGACCGCACGGAGCAGGAGCTCGCCGAGGCCTTGGCCGCCCTCGCCGGCGGGGTACGGGCCGCGCCCGACGCCTATCGCACGGCACGCGGCGAGTGGCTGCGCCGCGAACGCCGTCGCCGGCTCGTCCTCGCCGTGCTCATCACCGTCGTGTTCGCGCTGGCCACGCTGATCGGCCTGTGGGTGCTGAACGAGGCGCCGTCCTCTCCTGGGGTGATCTTCTCGGGCCTTCCGGACGCTCAGGTCAACACGCGGTAGGTCACGTGGGTGACCAGGCTCGCCGGCCGCGCCGTCACCTGCTCCAGTTTCAGGGGCGGAACGCCCTCGAACAGCCGCGTGCCGGCGCCCAGCGTCAACGGCGCGATGTGCAGGCGCAGTTCGTCGATCAGGCCGGCGGCGAGGTACTGGTTGACGGTGGTCGCGCCGCCGAGCACCGTGACATGGCCGTCGCCTGCCGCCGTGCGTGCCCGGGCCAGGGCCGAGGCGATGCCGTCGGTGACGAAGTGGTATGTGGTGCCGCCGCCCATCGGCTGCGGCTCGCGCGCGTGGTGGGTGAGCACGAACACCGGGGCGTGGAACGGCGGATCGCTTCCCCACCAGCCGTTCCACGGCCGGTCCCAAGCGCCCCGCACCGGGCCGAACATGTTGCGCCCCATGATGAAGGCCCCCGCTGTGTTCAGCCGGTCGATCTCGGCCCGGTTCTCGTCGGGTGTGTCGAACATCCAGGCGTGCAGCAGGCCCCCCGAGCCGTCACCTCCGTCGTCTCCGAACGGGCGTTCCTCGGTCTGGTCGACTCCGGCCGCGTAGCCGTCGGCGGAGATCGTGATGTCGCAGATCACTCTGCCCGTGGGATGGGTCATCGCCTCCTCCTCGTGGCGTTCGGTACAAGAAACCACGCGCCGGGATGTCCGCTCCTGAAGATCTGCCGACGGCGCGCGGATGCGACAGTGTGATCGCCCGCACGGACGCAACGGAAGGGACCCTTCGGCATGGCCGTCGTACACAACACCACTTTGGAGCCGAGCAAGCTGGAACTGCTCACTTCCTGGCTTCCCTCCCGTCCGTGGTACCGCGGCGGCACGGCAAGGCCGGAGTTGGCCAAAGCCGGCGGCTTCCGCCTCGACGATCCGCAGGGCGAGGTGGGGATCGAATTCATCGTGGTCACCGACACCTCCGGCCCTCAGCCGACCACGTACCTGGTCCCCCTCACCTATCGCGGTGCCCCGCTCGAAGGGGCAGAACACGCCCTTGTCGGAACGATGGAGCACGGCGTGCTGGGGAAACGCTGGGCCTACGACGGCTGTCAGGACGCCGTGCTGGTTGACCGGTTGGCGGCCCTGTTCGAGGGGCGGGCGCAGGCCCAGGACCAGAACCGCAGTGACGTCCCCGACCGAGAGGTCGTCGCCTCCGGGAGCGGTGACGGCCCCCTCCCCAGGGACTTCACAGCCGCCGACGATCAGGAGGGCACCGCACTGACCACGCCGCAGGGCACGACCCTCCGCCTGCACCGGGTCCTGCAGCCCGCCCCGGCCGGTGCGACGCTCCCTCCACGAGGAACGATCGGCCATGTCACCGGCTCTTGGCGGACGCCGGACGGTACCCGCGCCCAGGGGGTGTTCGCCGTCCTGCACGACGTCGGCCGGGCGTAGCCTCCTGCGGGATCAGCGTGTCCGTGAGCGGAACGTCCTGCGGTACGTGTCCGGGGGCACGCCGACCGTGCGGTTGAAGTGGCGGCGCAGTGTCGTGGCGGTCCCCATGCCGGTGGCCGCCGCGATGCCGTCGACACTGTCGTCGGTCTTCTCCAGCAGTTCCTGGGCGTGACGGATCCGCTGGGTCAGCAGCCACTGCAGCGGGGTCGTGCCGGTCACCGCTCGGAAGTGGCGGCTGAGGTGACGGGAGCTCATTCCCGCGCGGCGGGCGAGGTCCTCCACGGTCAGCGGCCGGTCGAGCCGTTCGATGATCCACGGGAAGAGCGCGGCGAGCGGGTGGTCGTCGTGGTCGGGCACCGGGGTGGTGACGAACTGGGCCTGGCCGCCCGCCCGGTGCGGTGGTACGACCAGCCGCCGGGCGACGGCGTTGGCGACGGACGAGCCCAGGTCGAGGCGGACGAGGTGCAGGCACAGGTCCAGCGCGGCCGCCTTGCCGGCGGACGTGAGCACGCTGCCGTTGTCCACGTAGAGCACGTCCGGGTCGACCTGCACCCGGGGGTGGCGGTCGGCCAGAGCCTGGGTGTGCGCCCAGTGCGTGGTGGCGCGCCGCCCGTCGAGAAGCCCCGCCGCGGCCAGCACGAACGCGCCCGTGCACAGGGAGACCACGCGCGCGCCCGCCTGATGGGCCTCGCGCACCTCGTCGACGAGTTGGGCGGGCGGCTCGTCGTCGATGTCCGCCCAGCCGGGGACGATCACGGTGTCGGCCTGCCGGAGCCGGTCCAGCCCGGCGTCGGGCTCCAGCCTGAACCGGCCGACCTGGACGGCGGCCGGTCCGCAGACGGTGAGGTCGTACCAGGGGGCCGTCACCCCGTCCGGGGCGGCGGCGAACACCTCGTGTGCCAAGGACAGTTCGAAGTGCAGCATGCCGTCGGTGGCGGCGAGCGCGACAGTGGTGGCCATGTCCGTAATTGTATGGGGCGTGTCGTTCCAGACACTCACGGCCGGGCGCTCAGAGCCGTCAGGATGGCCTTAGTTGATCGTTCGAGCACACAGGGGAGAGCTCATGGGACCGGGTCAGACGGTGACGGTGTACGGCGCGTACGGGCACACCGGGCGGTTCGTCGTGGCGGAGCTGCTGGAGCGCGGGCTCGTCCCGGTGCTCTCGGGCCGCGACGAGGTGAAACTGAAGGCGCTGGCGGCGTCGTACCCCGGGCTGGAGGTCCGGCCGGCGTCGGTCGACGATCCGGACGCGCTCGACCGCGCGCTGGCCGGGGCGGCGGCGGTGGTCAACGGTGCCGGGCCGTTCGCCACGACGGCCGCTCCGGTGATCGAGGCGGCCCTGCGCGCCGGCGTCCCGTATGTCGATGTGGCGGCCGAGATCGAGGCGAACGCGGACACTTTCGCGCACTTCGCGGAACGCGCCCGCGCCGCGGGTGCGGTGATCGTCCCGGCGATGGCCTTCTTCGGCGGACTCGGTGACCTGCTGGCCACCGCGGCGATGGGCGACTGGACCGCGGCCGACGAGGTGCATGTCGCTTACGCGCTGAGCGGCTGGCAGCCCACGGACGGGACACGGGCCGCGGGCGCGGTCTCCCGGGAGCGGCGGGGCGGTGCGCGCGTCGTGTACCGGGACGGACGGCTGGACTACCGCCGGGACGCCGCGCCCACGCTCCAGTGGCCCTTCCCCGAGCCTCTGGGGTCCCGGACGGTCATCGGGGAGTTCACGATGGCCGACGTCGTCACCATCCCCAGCCACCTGTCCGTTCCCGACGTGCGCACGTACATGACGGCCGAGGCCGCCCGGGACGTGTCGGCCCCCGGCACACCGACGCCGACCGCGGCCGACGAGCACGGGCGGTCCGCACAGACCTTCCTCGTCGACATCGTCGTACGTTCCGGCGGCGCCGAACGGCGAGCCGTGGCGAGAGGGCGGGACATCTACGCGGTCACGGCGCCGCTCGCGGTGGAGGCGGTGCGACGCATCCTCACCGGGCAGACCCGGACGGTCGGCGTCGTCTCCGCCGGCGAGATCTTCGACGCGGCCGACTTCCTTCGCGCGCTGTCCTCGCACCTCTCCGTGGAACTGCCGGCCCCGGCACCGGCTGCCTCAGCAAGGCCCACGACCTCGCCCGAGACGCCGTCGAGCGTGGAGCCGACGTCCTGACCGGTGGCGAACTGCCCGGGCCTCACCGACCGGACCCCACCCCTCCGTATCTGTGAAAGCGGCACCTTTCCTGGTAAACACTCACCAAAGCTGCACGAGGACGTTGTGGAGGCAGCCGGTGGGAGACGTCGGAATCGACCGCAGAGCCTTCCTGACCACCGTCGGAGGGATCGCCGCCGGCGCAGCTGCCGGCTCACTCACGGCGTGTGAGAGCCGCACGGGGCGGAGCGCCACCAAGAGCGGCCACGTGCTCGTCGTGCGGAACTTCGGCGGCTCCTACGGCGAAGCCAACCGCAAGGCCGTGTACGACCCTTTCACCCGGGAGACCGGTGTCCGGATCAAGGTGGTGAACTTCGGGCACGACCAGATGCTCGCCCAGATCAAGGAAGGCCGTCCGCAGTTCGACGTCATGGACATCGACATGTCCAATCTGCTGCTGTTCGAGCACGAGGACGCCTCCGAGCCACTGGACTACGGCCGGTTGAAGAACGCCCGGAACACGGGCATCCCCCAGTCCCTGCTCACCCCCAACGGCGTGGGCAAGAGCTACTGGGCCAGCGTCCTCGCCTACCGCACCGACGCCTTCGACGGCCGGAGACCCGAGTCCTGGGCGGACTTCTGGGCCCTCGGAGCCTTCCCGGGCCGCCGCGCACTGCAGGGCGAGGTCGACTGGCCCGAGCTCGAGTTCGCCCTGCTCGCCGACGGTGTACCGCTCGACGGGCTCTACCCCCTCGACGTGGACCGCGCCTTCCGGGTCCTCGACGAGATCAGGGGCTCGGTGCGCACGTTCTGGGAGTACGGCGCGGAGCCGGGCGAGCTGCTGTCCCGCGGCAGCGTCATGGCTTCCAGCACGTGGGCCGGCAGGCTCCAGAACATGATCGGAGACGGGGTTCCGCTCGCGTACGAGTGGAACGGCGCCCGCAGGCAGAGCAACGGCTACGGCATCCCCAAGGGCTCCGCGAACCAGGACGCCGCCTACCGGCTCATCGACTTCGCGCTGCGGCCCGAGGTGCAGGCCCACATGGCCCGGCTCTACCCCGACGGTCCGGTGGTGCCCGCCGCCTACGGCCATCTCACCGAGTCCACCGCCGTCCATCTGGCGAGCACTCCCGGCCATCTGCTGTCGGGCTTCGACCTGGACATCGAGTGGTGGCTGGAGAACCAGGACGCCGTGACCAGGCGCTGGCAGCAGTGGGCCCGCAGCTGACCGAGCCGATGCAGCCATATGGCTGAATACCAATGCGCATGGTAAAGAGTCGGTATGATCCGGCGCCCTGGTCGATTCTCGGCCTTTCGCTCCCTCGCGCGCAGAGGCGGGCGACTTCGGCGGGCCCCGCGTGAAACCGGGGATCTCGATGCGCGGCAGAAGCCCGGCGCCAGGCCCCCCGGTGCGCGCTGGAAGACACTGCCGAGGGTGCGCAGCGTCGCCGGCCAGGTGTTTCTGCTGCAGCTGGTGATCATGGTGCTGTTCGCCGCCGCCGCCGGCGGAGCACTTGTGGTGCAGGCCCGGGACTCCAGTACGCAGGAGGCCCGGCAGCTGTCGAAGGGTGTCGCCCAGTCTTTCGCCCGGGCCCCGGGAACGCTGGCCGCCATGAAGTCCGGCGAGCCAACCGAGCTGCTGCAGCCGCGCGCGGAGGACACCCGGCGGAACAGCGGGGTCGACTACGTGGTGACCTTCGATCCCCAGGGGTTTCGCTGGACCCACCCCGATCCGACGCTGATCGGCAAGCACATCTACGCCGAGCGTGAGGGCGGCGCCGCCGACCGGCCGTTCACCAAGACCTTCGAGGGCAGTCTGGGTCTTGCCGTGGACACGACGGTTCCGGTCTACGACACCAACGGGCTCACGGTCGTCGGCTTCGTGTCGGTCGGGGTCACCGTGGCCAGCGTGGACGACGTGGTGCAGGACCAGCTGCCGCAGCTGCTGGGCTTCGCCGGCGCCGCGCTCGCGGTGGCCGCGGCGGGTACGGCGCTGGTTTCCTGGCGGCTGCGACGGCAGACCCACGGCCTGGATCCGTCCGAGATGACCCGCATGTACGAGCATCACGACGCGGTGCTGCACGCGGTGCGGGAAGGCGTACTGATCATCGGGGGCGACGGACGGCTGCTGCTCGCGAACGACGAGGCGCGGCGGCTGCTGGACCTGCCCGCGGACGCCGAGGGGCGTCGGGTCGCCGAGCTGGGCCTGGAGGCGGGCACCGCGGCGCTGCTGGGCGCGGGCCGGCAGGTCACGGACGTGGTGCACCGGGCCGGCGACCGGCTGCTGGCGGTCAACGTACGGCCGGTCGACCCCGACGATCCCCCTGCGGGCAGCGTGGCCACCTTGCGTGACACGACGGAGCTGCGTGCGCTGGCGGGCCGGGCGGAGGTGGCGCGGGAGCGGCTGGGGCTGCTGTACGAGGCGGGTGTACGGATCGGGACCACGCTGGATGTGGTGCGCACCGCGGAGGAACTGGCCGAGGTGACGGTCCCCCGGTTCGCCGACGCCGCGACGGTCGATCTGCTGGATCCGATCCTGCGAGGTGCGGTGTCGGCCGGCCCCGGTCCGGAGATGCGCCGGGTGGCGGTGCACGGCGTCGACGGGGCCCGGTCCCTCTATCCGGTGGGTGAGCTGATCCGTTTTGTTCCCACGTCGCCCGTGGCCGTCGGCGCCGAGCGCGGCCGTGCGGTCCTGGACGCCGATCTGACCGGCTCCGACGGCTGGATGAACGCCCAGGGTCCCGAGCGTGCCCGGCGGCTGCTGGCCCTCGGTTTCCACTCCCTGATCACGGTGCCGCTCCAGGCCCGCGGTGTGGTGCTGGGCATGGCGAGCTTCTGGCGCTCGGACGGTGTTCCCTTCGACGGGGAGGATCTGGCCACCGCCGAGGAACTGGCCGCCCGGGCCGCGGTCGCCGTCGACAACGCCCGCCGCTACACCCGCGAGCACACCATGGCCGAGGCGCTGCAACGCAGCCTGCTGCCGAGCTCGCTGCCCGACCACTCGGCCGTGGAGGTCGCCCACCGCTATCTGCCCGCCCTGGAGGGCGTGGGCGGCGACTGGTTCGACGTGATTCCCCTGCCCGGTGCGCGGGTCGCCCTGGTGGTCGGGGATGTGGTGGGGCACGGCCTGCACGCCGCGGCCACGATGGGCCGGCTGCGCACCGCTGTGCACAACTTCTCCGCCCTCGACCTGCCCCCGGACGAGCTCCTCGGGCACCTGGACGAGCTGGTCGCACGGATCGACAGCGACGAGAACGAGGAGCGGGACAGCGAGGGCGTCGCGGGCGCCACCTGCCTCTACGCCATCTACGATCCGGCTTCCGGGATGTGCTGCCTGTCCCGGTCCGGGCATCCGGAGCCGGCCCTGGTGCATCCCGACGGCACCGTGGAGTTCTTGCGGGTGCCCGGTTCACCGCCGCTCGGTCTGGGCGGCGCCGAACCCTTCGAGACCGCCGAGGTCGCCCTCCCCGAGGGCTCCCGGCTGGTCTTCTACACGGACGGTCTGGTCGAAGACCGGGAGCGGGGCATCGACACCGGTCTGGAGGCGTTGCGCCACGCTCTGGCCGGTGCTCACCGCACCCCGGAGGAGACCTGCCGGGACGTCCTCGACGCGCTGCTTCCCGCCCGGTCGAGCGACGACATCGCCCTGCTCGTCGCCCGCACCCGGCTGCTGGACCGTTCCCAGGTGGCCGAGTGGGACGTGCCGGATGATCCCGCGGCCGTCGCGGCCGTCCGGGCGGGGGTCACCCGGCGGCTGCGGACCTGGGGGCTGGAGGAGATGGCGTTCACGACCGAGCTGATCGTCAGCGAGTTGGTCACCAACGCCATCCGCTACGGCATCGAACCGATCCGGCTCCGGGTGCTGCACGACCGCGACAGCCTGATCTGCGAGGTCGCCGACGGCAGCAGCACCTCGCCCCACCTGCGCCGGGCCGCGACGACCGACGAGGGCGGACGAGGACTGTTCCTCGTCGCCCGGTTCGCCCAGCGGTGGGGCACCCGCTACCTGGCCCGCGGCAAGGTGATCTGGACCGAGCAGTCCACCCTCAGCCCCTCCGGCGAACCCGAGGAGATGTCGGCCGAGGCCCTGCTGGACCAGTGGGAGGACGCGGCCTGGTGAGTCACCCCGTCACGGACCGATGCCCTACACCTTGCGGACCGTCTCCTCGACGTCCCAGCGGCCGGACCCGCCCTTGGGATGGACGATGACGTCACCGGCGGAGATCTCGAGGCGGTCGGCCGGCGTCCGGGCGCGGACTCCGGCGACCCGCAACCGGGCCTCCTCCGGTTCGACACCAGCGGAACGGTCCGGGCGGGTGTCTGGGAGTGCCGTCCCGGCGGGTGGCCCGCCGAGGAGCGCGAGGAGATGACGTGTCAGGAATGCGGTGAAGTCCCTGACAGGTCGCCCGTCGAAAACGGGTGGCGGCGCGCAGAGGGTCTCGTCGACACCGCCTACCGGGCCGGCTCCTCTCACGGGGTCCGGAAACCGCGGAACGTCACGTGCTTGCGGGTCTCGAAGCCGAGTCGCTCGTACAGCGCGAGCGCGCCGCTGTTGGCTTCGGCCACGTGCAGGAAGGGGCGTTCGCCGCGCGCCACGACGCGTGCGATGTGCGCGCGCAGCAGGCGGGCCGCATGGCCCTGTCCGCGTGCCTCGGGCGCGGTGCAGACGGCGCTGATCTCGGTCCATCCGGGCGGCCTCAGCCGCTCCCCCACCATTGCGACCAGCACGCCGCCGTCGCGGATGCCGAGATAGGTGCCGAGCTCGTGCGTACGGGGCCAGAAGGGTCCCGGCCGGGTCCGGCCGACGAGGTCGAGCATCTCGGGCACGCTCTCCGCGCCGAGTTCGACCACCTCGGAGTCGTACTCGGCACCGGAGGAATCCGGGCCGCCGTGGCCGGCCCAGATCATCTGCCGGCCCTCCAGGACGAAGACCGGCTCCCAGTCCGGCGGCGGCAGCGCCGGGCAGCTGAACATGTCGGCGAACTCGCCCGGCCCCAGCAGCTTGGCCAGGTCGGCCCATGCCGCCGCGTCCGGCTCGGCCGGCACCGCGGAGAACGTCGCGACCTCGGGTACGTAGGTGACGGCACCGCCGAGCCGGCGGGCGAGATGCGCGTGGTGCCCGCGGAGCGACTCGCCCACCGGGTCGTCGAGTGCAACGGCGTCGCGGAGCCCCGTCATCGTGCTGCGCCTTCCTGTCCCCTGCCGGAGCCGGTCGGCCGGCAGACCGACACGGCGTCATCGGATGTCGGCAGCCATGCTAGTGCCGCGGCACGCGGCCACCTCCCGGCGCTACTTGAGATATGCGGCCAGCGGCACGTTCTGCCTGCGCACGTCACCGGCGACGAGTCCGGCGATCCGCTGCGCGCCGTACGTTTCGAAGTGGGTGCGGTCGTCGCAGAAGAAGGCGCCCACGGGGCCCGATCCGAAGTCGCCGTTGTGCGGGCAGAAGCGCAGGTTGTTGTAGAGCGAGACGCTCAGCGCCTGCAGGTCGACGACCGGCACCCCGGTGGCGGATCCGACGGCGAAGGTCTCGTTCACGAAGCCGCGGTTCTTCGTCGCCGTGCTTCCGGAACAGGTGAGGGCGGCCACCGGGGTGAGCAGCACCGGGTGTGCTCCACGGGCCTGGGCGGCCTGCACCATCGTGGTCATCAACTGCCGGTAGCGGGCGGGGCCCACGTGCCGGGGGCAGGTCGACGAGGAGTCGTTGATGCCGAACTGGATGAACAGGTAGTCACCCGGTTTCATCCCGGTGCCGGCGTTCAGCATCGCCTGCCAGCGTGCGGAGTACGTGCCGGAGGTGAGCCGGCACTCGCCGTCCGGGCCCTTGGTGCCACTGACGTTGCCCTCGTACATCCAGGTCTGGATGCTGCGGCCTCCCACGGCCTGGTTCCTGACGGTCACGTCGGCGTTGAACAGGGCGTCGAACTGGCTGCCCCAGCCCACCGGGCAGCGGGCGGAGCCCGGGTTGGCCATGGTGGAGTCGCCGGCCAGCCACACCGTGACCGGTGCGGCCGCCGCTCGTGCGGCCGGGGCCTCGGTGCTGGAGGCGCCGGCGCATCTCGCCGCGGTGTCGGCCGCCGAGGCGGTGCTGACGCCGAGGCTCGACAAGGCGATCACCAGCGCCGTCGTGACGAGCGCACGGAGGTTCTTCATCGTGTGTCCCCTTTCGTCGGTCAGCGCAGGTACGCGGCCAGGGGCAGGTTCTGCTCCCGGATGCTCTGGAGCACCAGCCCGGCCATCCGGGTCGCGCCGTACTGTGAGAAGTGGGTGTTGTCCGTGACGCCGTCGACGGAGGAGCGGAGGAAGAGCTGTGCGGACGCGGACGGTCCGAGGGACTCGACCAGCGCCTTGCTCCGGGCGGTCAGGTCGATCACCGGGACCCGCTGCGCCGCACCGACCGCGCGCATCTCGGCGGGCAGGTTCGCACCGGCGCCGTTGACGTGCAGTGCCGTCGGCGTGAGCCGGTCGCCGTCGAAGAGCCTGCGGACCGGTGGCGTCACCAGGACCGGAACGCCGCCCTTGGCGCGGACCCGCGAGATCATGGTGGTGAGGTTGTTCCGGTAGGCGGACACGCTGGTCTGCTTGTCGTTGTGGCCGAACTGGATGAAAACCGGGTCGTTCGCCCTGACCCTCGCCAGCAACGCGGGAAGGAGCGCCGAGTTGCTCAGGAAGCTTCCCGAACTCTCGCCGGAGTCACCGTAGTTGCCGATGGCCGCGCCGGGACGTACCGCTGTGGTGATCATCTGGCCCCAGCCGGTGTACGGAGCGGACGGCTGGTCGCACACCGTCGAGTCACCGGCCAGGTACGCGACCAGCGGCTGCGTCGCGGGCTTCACCGACACGGCCGAGACCTGTGGGGCGGCACCCGTGAAGCGGAGGTCCAGGCCGGGGTTGCCGGTACCGCCCTGGCCGGTCGGCTGCCCCTCCGGCTGGCGCACGTTGACGGTGAACGAGTACGTGGCGACGGCTCCGGCCTCCGTTCTCGTCCCCGGGAGCATCAGCCGCCGGGCTTCCGCCCACATCTCGGTCTGACCGGCCAGGACGCCACCGATGGAGACCGTCACGTCGTAGGTGCCCGGTGCGACGCCGTAATGACAGGTGATCGGCGAGGTGCCGGAGCAGCCGGCCGGCAGGGCCTGCGGTGCGGCTGCCGCGCTCTGCGCCGCCGCACCGGTGCCGGCCAGTGCGGCAAGGGTCAGCAGGCCCGCTGTGCCCGACAGGACCGCATGCCTGGCCTGCAATGTCATGTTCCCTGCAAACATGAGTACCGTCCTTGACCGGGGAGAAGAGACACGGGTCGGGGATGCGCGGTCAGGCCTGGGTGAAACCGTCCATGATGGCGCTGGGCCGCTTGCTGCTGGACTGTGTGCTGGGAGCGTTCACAACCTGTTTCAGGTGAACCCGAGGCACTTTGTTAGTGGAGAGGTGCGGGGTGGGGAGCCCGTGAACTGTCGCGCCTCGCGCCCGAGTTCCCGGACGGGGTCGGCCAGTTCGACTGGTTTCGACCGCAGTTGCCCATGAGGCGCATCACGCAGTGTTCAAGGCCCGCCACCCGACTGTCAATCCGTAGGCGCGGAGAACTCACTTATCCCAACAGGGCCGCACAGCGGACTGGACAGAATCCTTGACGAGGCATCAGCTCGTTCTTACGCTCCCTCCTCATGGGAGCGTTCCCATACCCCCCACGCCCCGGAGGCCACCGTGACCGACCCGCACCGGCGTCCCCCCACCGCGCAACGGCCGTGGCGATCCCCCCACCGGGCGGGCAGCCGGCTCGTCGGCTGCCTGTCCGCTGCCGCACTGGCCGTCTCCGCACTCGTCGCACTGCCACAGTCCGCGCACGCGGCGACCGCCCGCCAGGTCGAGAAGCTCGACCGCGGCCTGACCAGCGTGCACACCAGTGGCGGAAACCTGGTGTCCTGGCGGTGGCTGGCGACCGACCCGAACGACGTGTCGTTCAACGTCTACCGCGGCGGCACCAGACTCACCTCCTCGCCCGTCACCACCTCGACGAACTACTTCGACGCGGGCGGAGCGGACTCTGCCGAGTACACGGTGCGCGCGGTGGTCGACGGCACCGAGCAGGCCGCTTCCGCGCCCGCGGTCCAGTTCCGCACGGGCTACAAGGACGTGCCGATCTCCCCGCCCGCGGGGGGCACGGCCCCGGGCAACTCGGCCTACACCTACGACGCCAACGACGCCTCGGTCGGTGACCTCGACGGTGACGGCGCCCTGGACCTCGTCCTGAAGTGGCAGCCCACCAACGCCAAGGACAACTCCCAGTCCGGCTACACCGGCAACACGATCGTCGACGGCATCAAACTCGACGGCACCCGGCTGTGGCGCATCGACCTGGGCCGCAACATCCGCTCCGGCGCCCACTACACGCAGTTCCAGGTCTACGACTACGACGGCGACGGCAAGGCCGAGGTGGCCATGAAGACCGCCGACGGCACCCGGGACGGCACGGGCGCGGTCATCGGCAACTCCTCGGCCGATCACCGCAATTCCAGCGGCTACGTCCTGTCCGGGCCCGAGTACCTGACGATGTTCGACGGCCGGACGGGCAAGGCGATGCAGAGCGTCGACTACGTCCCGGGCCGCGGCACCGTCTCCTCCTGGGGCGACAACTACGGCAACCGAGTGGACCGCTTCCTCGCCGGCACCGCCTACCTCGACGGCGCCCGCCCGTCCCTGATCATGGCGCGCGGCTACTACACCCGCACGGTGATAGCCGCCTGGGACTGGCGGGGCGGCGCCTTCACCCGCCGTTGGACCTTCGACACGACGTCCTCCTCCAACAGCGGCAAGGGCTACGACGGCCAGGGCAACCACAGCCTGTCCGTCGCCGACGTCGACGCCGACGGCAAGGACGAGATCGTCTACGGCGCGATGACCGTCGACGACAACGGCAACGGCCTGTGGACCACCAGGCTCGGCCACGGCGACGCCGGCCACGTCGGCGACCTCAACCCGTCGCGGCCGGGCCTGGAGTACTTCAAGGTCTCGGAGGACTCGAGCAAGCCGGGCTCCTGGATGGCGGACGCCGGCACGGGCGCGAGGCTGTGGCAGACGGCGTCGGGCTCCGACAACGGCCGCGGCGTCGCCGCCGACATCCACGCCGGCAGTCCGGGCGCCGAAGCCTGGTCCGCCTCCGACACCACCCTGCGCTCCGCCACCGGCGCCTCCCTGGGCCGGGAGCCCTCCAGCATCAACTTCCTGTCCTGGTGGGACGGCGACCCCGTCCGCGAACTCCTGGACGGCACCCGCATCGACAAGTACGGCACCTCCGGCGACACCCGGCTGCTCACCGGTTCCGGCGTCGCCTCCAACAACGGCACCAAGTCCACCCCGGTCCTGTCCGGCGACCTGCTCGGCGACTGGCGTGAGGAGGTCGTCTGGCGTACCGGCGACAACAGGGCGCTGAGGATCTACTCGACGCCGCACCAGACCAACACCAAGATCACCACCCTGCTCCACGACACCCAGTACCGCACGGCGCTGGCCTGGCAGAACACCGCCTACAACCAGCCCCCGCACCCGAGCTTCTTCATCGGCAACGGCATGCCGACAGCGCCCCGGCCGACGGTCTACACGCCCTGACCGGCACGGTCCCGCCGGAACGCCCACTCCATCCGGGGCTCCAGGGCGAAGCGGAACAGCCGCCGTACGGGTGGCGTGCACAGGGCGGTCATGACGGCCGCCGCCACGAGGGTGACCGTGATCTCGCCCACGGGATCGTGGATCCAGTCGGGGCCGAACCAGCCGAAGTGCTTGGCCCCCTGGACGACGAAGCCGTGCAGCAGGTAGCCGTACAGCGTGCCCGCGCCGAGGGCGGTGAACCAGGTGCGCCGTCCCGGGACCCAGGCGAGGAAGCAGGCGACGAGGAGCAGCGAGCAGCCGAAGAGGGCCAGGGTCATCACGGGCCCGTACCAGCCGGGCACACCCAGTTCCTCGGCGCTGGAGCGGTGGAAGAGCCAGGCGTAGTCCCACCGGGGCGTGATCCAGTACGCCCCGGCGAGGGCGCCGGCGAAGACGGGCAGGGACAGCAGTCGCATCTCCCGTCGGCGCACCAGCCGGAAGTGTTCCGGCTTCAGCAGCAGACCGAGCACGAAGTAGGGCAGGAACTGCAGGACGCGCTGGAGATCGAGGTCGTCGCCGATGGACGGCGAGAGGGTCGCCAGGGCCGCGATGACGAGGGCGACCGGCAGCGGCCACCGCAGGAGCCTCCAGATCGGGGTGGTCAGCCGCCAGATGAACATGGAGGCGTTGCGGGTGCGCTGCCCCTCGGGGAGCGCGGCCACGAAGAACCAGGT
>NZ_JBEOXI010000100.1:0-28114 GCF_040296465.1 Streptomyces sp. NPDC002130 | reverse complement strand
GACAGCCGGAGGCGGTGAGTTCGGCGATCTGCTGGAGGGTCGCGCCGATGTCGGACGTGCGCGTCGTGGTCATCGACTGCACCGACACGGGGGCGTCTCCGCCGACGGCCACGGATCCGACCTGGATCTTGCGGCTCTTCCGGCGCTCGGCGAGCTTGGTCGGAACGGACGGCATGCCGAGAGAAATCGCAGTCATCTGCTGTGCAACCCCAAGTCGTGGATCAAGGTCCGGTCCCGTGAGCAGCGGGCTCCGAGCTTCGAGATTACGGCACATGCCTCGGGGCGAGCACATCCCACCCGCCGTGCCACTCAATGGGAGGCGACCCGGCGAAAAGCCTGCCGGGCCGCCGTGAACGCCGTATGACTAGGAGATTTTCACCGGGTTGACCACGTCTGCGATCAGCACGAGGATCGTGAAGCAGATGAAGATCCCCGCGACGACGTAGGCGACCGGCATGAGCTTCGCCACGTCGAAGGGGCCCGGGTCCGGCCGGCGCAGCACCTTGGCCGTGTTGCGGCGCAGCGACTCCCACAGCGCGCCCGCGATGTGACCGCCGTCGAGCGGCAGCAGCGGGAGCATGTTGAACAGGAACAGCGAGAGGTTGAAGCCGGCGACCAGCATCAGGGCCATGGCCAGCTGCTGGGTGGGCGGGATGTCGAGGGTGAAGATCTCACCGCCGACGCGGGCCGCGCCGACCACGCCCATCGGGGAGTCGGCCTCGCGCTCGGCGCCGTCGAAGGCCGCGTTCCACAGGGCCGGGACCTTGCCGGGGAGGGCGGCGAGGGAGTCGACGGCCTCGCCGATGCGGTCGCCCATCCAGGTCACGGAGTCGCCGAAGTCCTGCTTGACCACGCCCGTGGCGGCGCTGAAGCCGAGGAAGCCCGCGGAGACGTACTGGCCCTCGACGATCTGGCCGCTCGAGTCCTTCTTGGCGACCTGGTTGGTGGCGATCTTCGCGTGCAGGGTGACGTCCTGGCCACTCCGCTCGACGACGATCGGCACCTCCTTGCCGGGGGTGGCGCGGATCAGGTCGGACAGCTTGTTCCAGTCGTCGGTCTTCACGCCGTCGAAGGAGACGATCTTGTCGCCGGCCTTGAGGCCCGCCGCGGCGGCGGGGGCGGCCGGGTCGCCCTTCTCGCACTTGTCGCGGTTCTCGTTCTGCGCGATGACGCACTGGGAGACCGAGCTGACCGTGGTGGTCTGCTGGGTGATGCCGAAGCCCATCAGGACGGTGAGGAACAGCGCCACCGCGAGGACCAGGTTCATGAAGGGGCCCGCGAACATCACGATCACGCGCTTCCAGGGGGCGCGCGTGTAGAACATGCGCTTCTCGTCGCCCGGCTGGAGTTCCTCGTAAGCGGCGGTGCGGGCGTCCTCGATCATGCCGCGCCACGGGGAGGTGGAGCGGGCCTCCATCCGGCCGTCGGGGCCGGGCGGGAACATGCCGATCATGCGGATGTAGCCGCCGAACGGGATGGCCTTGATGCCGTACTCCGTCTCGCCCTTGTTGCGCGAGAAGAGGGTGGGGCCGAAGCCGACCATGTACTGCGGCACGCGGATGCCGAAGAGCTTCGCGGTGGACAGGTGCCCCAGCTCGTGCCACGCGATCGAGAACAGCAGGCCGACCGCGAAGAGGAGTATGCCGAGGATGAACATCAGGGTCGTCATGCACGGGCCTCCGCCGTCTGTGCCGCCAGTTGCCGGGCCCGGGTCCGCGCCCAGGTCTCCGCTTCGAGGACGTCCGACACGGTGAGCGAGGTTCCCGTACGCGGGGTGCCGTGCTCCTCGACGACCCTGGTGACGGTGTCCATGATCCCGTCGAAGGGCAGTGCGCCCCGGCGGAACGCCTCCACGCACTCCTCGTTGGCCGCGTTGAACACCGCCGGGGCGGTGCCCGCGAGCTCGCCCACGTGCCGGGCGAGGTTCACCGAGGGGAAGGCCTCGTTGTCGAGCGGGAAGAACTCCCAGGTCGAGGCCTTGCTCCAGTCGAAGGTGGGCGCCGCGTCGGGCACGCGCTCGGGCCAGCCGAGGCCGATGGCGATGGGCCCGCGCATGTCGGGCGGGGTCGCCTGGGCCAGTGTCGAACCATCCGTGAACTCAACCATCGAGTGGACATACGACTGGGGATGCACGACGACCTCAATGCGGTCGAAGGGAATGTCGTAGAGGAGGTGCGCCTCGATGACCTCCAGGCCCTTGTTGACGAGGGTCGCGGAGTTGATCGTGATGACCGGGCCCATGGCCCAGGTCGGGTGCGCGAGGGCGTCCTCCACGGTGACGCTCGCGAGCTCGGCCTTCGTACGGCCGCGGAACGGGCCGCCGGAGGCGGTGACGACCAGCTTGCGGACGTCGGCGCGGGTGCCGGCGGCCAGGGCCTGGAAGAGGGCGGCGTGCTCGGAGTCGACCGGGATGATCTGCCCGGGCTTGGCGAGGGCCTTGACCAGCGGGCCGCCGACGATGAGCGACTCCTTGTTGGCCAGCGCGAGGGTGCGGCCCGCCTCCAGGGCGGCCAGGGTCGGGGCGAGTCCGATGGAGCCGGTGATGCCGTTCAGGACGGTGTGGCAGTCGGACGCCGCCAGCTGGGTGGCCGCGTCCGGGCCGGCGAGGATCTCGGGGAGCGACTCGCCGGGACCGTACTGCGCGGTGAGCGCCTCGCGCAGGGCCGGTACGACGTCCTCGCGGGCGACCGCCACCGTCCGCACCCGCAGCCGGTAGGCCTGCTCGGCGAGGAGGGCGATGCGGCCGCCGTTGGCCGACAGGCCGGTGACCCGGAAGCGGTGCGGGTTGCGCAGCACGAGGTCGATGGCCTGGGTGCCGATGGACCCGGTGGAGCCGAGGATCACCACGTCCTTGGGGCCGTCGCCCGCCACGGGGTCGTAGACGAGGTGCGGGTCGGCGAGGGGGGCTGGACTGTCGCTCATTGCTCCATTGTTGCCGTAAGCATCGTGTGTGAGGACAGCGCATCCCCCTCCTGGGGGCGCGCGCCACCTCCGTGCGCGCCCCCGGAGAGGCCGGGGTTACCGGATCGGCCGGTGGACGTTCTCCTTCTGACTCGGTCCCGGTGTCGCGTCCGCGATCCAGGGGCCCTCGCCCGAGGGGTCGACGATGCCCTGCTCAAGCCACTCGTACGTGCCGGACAGGACGCCCTTGACGACCTTGCGGTCGAGGTCGTCGGTATTGGTCCACAGACGGGTGAAGAGCTCCTCGATACGGATCCTGGCCTGACGGCAGAAGACGTCGGCCAGCTGGTAGGCCTCGCGGCCGTGGTCGCCCTGGCTGCGCAGGAGCTCGGCCCGCACGCAGGACGCGCTCATGGCGAACAGTTCGGCGCCGATGTCGACGATCCGGCCGAGGAAGCCCTGCTTGGACTCCATCCGGCCCTGCCAGCGGGACATGGCGTAGAAGGTGGAGCGGGCGAGCTTGCGGGCGGTGCGCTCGACGTAGCGCAGGTGGCCGGAGAGGTCGACGTCGTGTTTGAACTCGCCGTACGAGGCCGGGAGCTGGCCGGGGCCGGCGACCAGTTTCGGCAGCCACTTGGCGTAGAAGACGCCCGCGTTCGCGCCGGCCCTGGCCTTGTCGCCCAGGGACTTCTCGGGGTCGATGAGGTCGCCGGCGACCGAGAGGTGGGCATCGACGGCCTCGCGCGCGATCAGCAGGTGCATGATCTCGGTGGAGCCCTCGAAGATGCGGTTGATGCGCAGGTCGCGCAGCAGCTGCTCGGCCGGGACGCCGCGCTCGCCGCGGGCCCGCAGGGAGTCGGCCGTCTCGAAGCCGCGTCCGCCGCGGATCTGGACCAGCTCGTCGGCCATCGTCCAGGCCATCTCGGAGGCGTACAGCTTGGCGAGGGCGCCTTCGATGCGGATGTCGTTGCGGTCCTCGTCGGCCATCTGGGAGGCCAGGTCGGTCACGGCCTCCAGGGCGAAGGTGGTGGCCGCGATGAAGGAGATCTTGGAGCCGACCGCCTCGTGGTGCGCGACGGGCTTGCCCCACTGCTCGCGGGCCGCGGACCATTCCCGGGCGATCTTCAGGCACCACTTGCCGGCCGCCACACAGGAGGCCGGCAGCGAGAGCCGCCCGGTGTTCAGCGTGGTCAGGGCGATCTTCAGACCCTGGCCCTCCTCGCCGACGCGGTTGGCGGCGGGGACGCGGACCTGGTGGAAGCGGGTGACGCCGTTCTCGATACCGCGCAGGCCCATGAAGGCGTTGCGGTTCTCGACGGTGACGCCCGGCGCGTTCGTCTCCACGACGAAGGCGGTGATGCCGCCGCGGTGGCCCTCGCTCCTGGGGACCCGGGCCATGACGACCAGCAGGTCGGCGACGACGCCGTTGGTGGTCCACAGTTTCACCCCGTCGAGGACGTAGTCGTCCCCGTCGGGCACCGCGGTGGTGGCCAGGCGGGCCGGGTCGGAGCCGACGTCGGGCTCGGTGAGCAGGAAGGCGCTGATGTCCGTGCGGGCGCAGCGCGGCAGGAAGCGCTCCCGCTGCTCCTGCGTGCCGAACAGTTTCAGGGGCTGGGGCACGCCGATCGACTGGTGCGCGGAGAGCAGTACGCCGATCGCGGGGCTCGCGGAGCCGGCCAGGGCGAGCGCCTTGTTGTAGTACACCTGCCCGAGGCCGAGCCCGCCGTACTTGGTGTCGATCTTCATGCCGAAGGCGCCGAGGTCCTTCAGGCCGTCGATCACTTCGTCCGGGATCCGGGCCTCGCGCTCGATGAGGCCGCCGTCGACCTTGGTCTCGACGAAGTCGCGGAGCTTGGCGAGGAACTCCTCGCCGCGCTGGGCCGCCTCGTCGGCAGGGAGGGGGTGGGGGTGGATGAGGTCGAGCCGGAAGCGGCCGAGGAACAGCTCCTTGGCGAAGCTGGGCTTGCGCCAGTGCTGTTCCCGGGCGGCCTCCGCCACCTCGCGGGCCTCCCGCTCGGTGACGGCGGGACGGGAAGAGGGGGTGGTGGAAGCGGACATGAGGGGCACCTCGCCGCAACTAGGAAGATGGAGGACCGTTTCGTTACCGACCAGTGCTACTGGATCGTTGGTACCCGAATCCGGACGCTCCCACCAGTCCTGGCGCGTCCGTTCAGCCGAAGGGGGTGGAGCGCGCCCGGCCCTTGTCGCGCGCCTGACGACGGTGTTGCATCGAAGTGTCCTCACTCTGGCCGGTTCCCGCTTCGAGAGCGCTCCCGGAAATCGGCATCGAAGCGCTTCGACAGACTATGGACACCCACTCCCGCTGGAGCTACTGTCGAACCATCCTCACACCCCTTTATCAGCAACGCGCACTGTCGAAGCGCTTCACAAGAGCTTGGAGAGCTGGATGGTCACCCTCGCCGAGGTCGCCCAGCACGCCGGAGTCTCGGCGAGCACGGTGAGCTATGTCCTCAGCGGCAAGCGGTCCATCTCCGCGAACACCCGGCAGCGGGTCGAGCGGAGCATCCGCGAGCTCGGGTACCACCCGAACGCCGGGGCCCGCGCCCTGGCCAGCAGCAAGTCGAACATCATCGCGCTCATGGTCCCGCTGCGCACGGACATGTACGTGCCCGTGATGATGGAGATCGCCATCGCGGTGGCGACCTCCGCCCGCGCCCACGGGTACGACGTGCTGCTGCTCACCGGCGAGGAGGGCCCCGACGCGGTGCGCCGCGTGGCCGGCAGCGGGCTCGCCGACGGCATGATCCTGATGGACGTCGAACTCGACGACGAGCGGCTGCCGCTGCTGCGCGCGACGGACCAGCCGTCCGTACTGATCGGGCTGCCCGCCGACACCTCGGGGCTGACCTGCGTCGATCTGGACTTCCGGGCGACGGGCGCGCTGTGCGTGGAGCACCTGGCCAAGCAGGGGCACCAGGACGTCGCCGTCATCGGGGAGGCCCCGGCCGTCTACGAGCGGCACACGGGCTTCGCCGAGCGCACCCTCGACGGGCTCAGGTCCCGTTCCCGCGAGCTGGGCGTGAGGCTGCTGCACCGGCCGTGCGAGGGCGGGTACGACGCGATGGCGGTCACCCTCGCCCGGATCCTCGACGAACGCCCGGACACCTCGGGACTGATCGTGCAGAACGAGTCGGCGGTCGAGCCGCTGCTCGCGCTGTTGCGGCAGCAGGGCCGCGCCGTGCCGGAGGACGTGTCGGTGGTCGCGATCTGTCCCGACCAGGTCGCGATGCAGGCCTCGGTGCGGCTCACGTCGGTGGCCATCCCCGCGCAGGAGATGGGCCGGCACGCCGTGGACCAGTTGGTCGCCAAGCTCGACGGGCGGGGCAGCGACGAGGTCGTGCTGATCGCGCCCGAGCTGACGGTACGGGGGAGCACGGGTCCGGCGCCGAGCCGGTCGTAGGCCCGGCAAGCACCACTAGGTACCCCCGGTACCACCCGGGTACCACGGGCAACCCTCGGCACGACGATCGTGAGCACGACCGTCGTGAGCACTCCTCCCCCACCCGCCTCGAACACCGCCCTCCTCTCTGGGCACCCCCATGTCCGCACTCCTCCAGGAGCACAGGAGCACGCGTGAATCAGCCTGCTGAAACCCAGCCCCAGGTGAGTCTGGCGCAGTCCTCCCCGACCATCGGCACGTTCCGCGAGCGGGACGGCGCGCTGGAGTGGAGCGGCCGCCAGGAGACCCTCCGGATCGAGCCGTGGGGTCCGGACGCGGTCCGGGTGCGTGCCCGGCTCGGCGGCCCGCTCCTCGAAGGGCTCCCGGGAGCCCTGCTCGACGAGGCTCCCGCGACGCCGGCCTCGGTGAAGATCGAGGACGGCACCGGGCTGCTGACCGTCGGCGCGCTCACCGTCGAGGTGAGCGCCGAGGGCCTGATCCGCTTCCTGCGGACGGAGGACTCCGCCGAGATCCTCGCCGAGGACCGCGCCCACTTCTGGTGGCCGGGCTCGCGCCTCTACACGGCCGTCGGCAACGGCCACCACCGCCTGGAGCAGCGCTTCACCGCCTACGACGACGAGAAGCTGTACGGCCTCGGCCAGCACCAGCACGGGCGCTTCGACCAGAAGGGCCTGGTGCTGGACCTGGTCCAGCGCAACGCCGAGGTGGGCATCCCCGTGCTGACCTCGAGCCGCGGCTACACCCTGCTGTGGAACAACCCGGCGATCGGCCGCGTGGAGCTGGCGCACAACGGCACCCGGTGGGTCGCCGACTCGGCCCGGCAGATCGACTACTGGATCACCGCGGGCGACCCGGCCGCCGGCCAGCGCCGCTACAGCGCGGTGACCGGCCGCAGCCCGATGCTGCCGGAGTGGGCGGCGGGCTTCTGGCAGTGCAAGCTGCGCTACCGCACCCAGGACGAACTGATGGCGGTGGCCCGGGAGTACAAGCGGCGGGGGCTGCCCATCTCGGCGATCGTCTGCGACTTCTTCCACTGGACGCACCTCGGCGACTGGAAGTTCGACCCGAAGGAGTGGCCGGACCCGGGGGCGATGGTGCGGGAGCTGGAGGAACTCGGCATCAAGCTGGTGGTGAGCGTCTGGCCGTCGGTGTCGCCGCTGAGCGAGAACCACCCGGTCCTGGAGCAGCGCGGCTGGTTCATCGGCACCCAGTACGGGCCGATGGCGCACGCCGACTGGCCCGACAAGGAGGTCGCCTCCACCGTCCAGGTGGCCTTCTACGACGCCACCAACCCGGAGGCCCGGGAGTTCGTGTGGTCGAGGGTGAAGGAGAACTACCTCGACCCGTACGGCATCACGGCGTTCTGGCTGGACGCCTGCGAGCCGGAGCTGAAGCCCGGCTTCCAGGAGAACCTGCGCTACTGGGCGGGCCCGGGCCTGGAGGTCGGCAACGCCTACCCGGCGGAGAACGCCCGCACGTTCTACGAGGGCCTGGCCGCCACCGGCGAGGAGGAGATCGTCACCCTCAACCGCTCGGCCTGGGCGGGCAGTCAGCGCTACGGCGCCGCCCTGTGGTCCGGTGACATCGGCACCGACTTCCCGACCCTGCGCCGCCAGATCGCGGCCGGACTCAACACGGCCCTGTCGGGCATCCCGTGGTGGAACACCGACATCGGCGGCTTCCACGGCGGCGACCCGGACGACCCGGCGTACCGGGAGGTGATGGTCCGCTGGTTCCAGTTCGGCGCGCTGTCACCGCTGATGCGGCTGCACGGCTTCCGCGACCCGGGCATGCCGCTGGGCCCGGAGATGACGGGCGGGCCCAACGAGGTGTGGTCGTACGGCGAGGAGGCCGGGGCGATCCTGGAGCGGTACCTGCGGCTGCGCGAGCGGCTGAAGCCGTACGTGCTGGACGTCATGCGCGCCTCCCACGAGGAGGGGCTGCCGGTGATGCGGCCGCTGTTCCTGGAGTTCCCCGACGACCCGGCGGCCTGGCCGGTCGACGACTCCTACCTGTTCGGCCCCGACCTGCTGGTCGCGCCGGTGCTGACGGCCGGCGCCACGGCCCGTACGGCGTACCTGCCGGCGGGTGCGTCGTGGACGGACGCCTGGACGGGTGAGACGTACGAGGGCGGACAGGCCGTGACGGTCGACGCCCCGCTGGACCGGATCCCGCTGTTTCTGCGGGACGGGGCACGGCTGCCGGTGGCGGAGTAGCCGTGTCGCGAGGGGTGGCCGGATCGATGGAGGTCTTCCGGCCACCCCTTCGCGACTGTCGGCCAACTTCCGTCCTGTGAAGCGCGGTCGAACGGACTAGGTTCTCTGCGTGTCCTCGCCTCCGCTCGCTCTCACTCTCGCCGACCTGGCGCTGCGGCCCGCCTTCGGTTCCCGCCGGAACCCCGGCCGGATCTTCGACCGGATCGTGGTGGAGGCCGGGGAGGCGCCTGGGGACGGGGACTTCGTCGACGACTTCCGGGCGCTGCTCGGCTGGTGGGCGCAGGCCGAGCACCTCACTCCGGTCGGCTGGCAGGCCGCACAGGGGCACGTGCGGCGGCATCTCGCCAACCGGGCGCGGGTGCGGCGGCTGATCGCCGAGCACCCGGAGATCGAGCGGGAGCCCATCGAGCGGCCGGTGTTCGTCGTGGGGCTGCCCCGTACCGCGACCACCGTCACGCACTCCGTGCTGTCGCTCTCGGACGGGCACCGGTCCCCCTTGCTGTGGGAACTGCTCGCGCCGGACCTGGAGTTGCCGCCCCGGCAGCGGCGCCGGGCGATCGCGGCCGGGCGCCGGATGGTGCGGGGCACGGACCTGTTCGCACCGCGCTTCCGTGACATCCACGCGATGGCCGCCGAAGGCCCCGAGGAGTGCACGTTCGCGCTGCCGCACGCCCTGATGCCCTTCTCCCAGGCCCGTATCCCCGCGTACCTGGCGTGGCACTGCGCGCGGGACTTCACCGCCGACTACCGGTACCTCAAGCAGGTCTACCAGGTGCTCCAGTACGGCCGTCCGCGGCGGCGCTGGATGCTGAAGTCCCCCATGCACCTGGAGAACCTGGACGCGCTGCTGGCGGTGTTCCCCGACGCCACGATCGTGTGGTGCCACCGCGACCCGGTCACCGTCGTGGCGTCCTTCTGCTCCCTGATCGAGCACGGCATGGCCGTCAGCACCCGGCCCGTGGACCTGGCCGGCATCGGCGCCACCTGGCTGGGCCTGCTGAGCCGGGCCATGACGCGCGGTCTCGCGACCCGGGCCGCCGTCCCCGCACAGCAGCTCGTGGACGCCCCGTACTCCTGGCTCGGCTCCGACCCCGCGAGCGGCGCCCCGAAGCTCTACGCCGCCGTCGGCGCCCCGTGGACCGATGCCGACGCGGCCCGGCTCCCCGCGGCCGTCGCCCGCCCCAAGGGCACCCGCAAGCACACCTACGAGCTGTCCCGCTACGGCCTCACCCGCGACGAGGTCGAGTCCGCCTTCGCCGGGTACGACGCGCTGCGGGCCGAGGTCGACCGCGCCTGACGGCACGGCCGGCCCCGGCCCCCGCGACGGATCAGCTGCTGCTGACCGTCAGGTTGTTGGTGGTGAAGTTCAGCCCGCCGGACGACGAGGTGACCTCGTAGCCGAACTGCACGTCACCGATCGTCTCGTTGCCCATCCACTTCTTGGTGTCCTTGATCCACTTCAGGATCGACAGGATGTTCACGGTGCCGGAGCTGGAGTTGGAGGTGCGGATGAACGAGAACACCTCGTTGGCGCCGTTGGTGCCCTTGAAGACGTTCCAGGAGTGGCCGCCGAGGCTGACACTGCCCTGCGAGGTGCCGAGCGGGCCGACGGGTCCGGTCTTGTTGACCCAGAGCATGATCTCGTAGTCGTGGTCCGTGTCCCAGATGTCGTACGACGTGTTGTACGCACCCGACGACGGCACGCTGACGTTGTAGCTGCTGGAGAGCGAGCCCAGCGAGGTGATCGACTTGTTGATCGCCTTCGTCTGGTTCGGGTAGGACTTGATGCCGCCGGTGTTGGGGTGGTTGGCCCAGATTCCCCAGTTGGTGCCGGAGTTGGCCCAGATGCACTGGCTGCCGGCGCCGCCGCCCCAGATGTTGTTGTAGAGCGTGTAGCCGTTCAGGTTGGTCTGGCCCCACTGGTCGCAGGTGTTCCAGACGGCGGCGGAGGCGGGGGCGGAGGCGAGACCGATCGTGGCGCCGAGCGCCAGGGCGGGAGCCAGCAGGGCCTTGGTGACCCTGCTCAGCGTGCGTGATGCCATGGTGTCCCTTCCATGGGTGGGGGGGTGGGGGGAACTACCACACCCTCAAGGTGAGGACGTGGTCTTCTCCGGCGACCAGGTGGAGGGATTCTGCGCCGGAGGAAGTCCGCAGTTCGACGCGGTGGGTGCGGCCGGGTCTGATGACGACGGTGGCGCCGTCCCGCGTCCAGGTGAGGTCGAGCTCGGCCCCGAAGCGGGTGCGCACCCCGCGCAGGGCGCCCTCGGGGTACGCCGCCGGCAGTGCGGGCAGCAGGACCAGCCGGTCGGGAGTCGACTGGACGAGCATCTCGATCAGCACGGCGGGCAGGCTGTGCGCGGCGTCGGCGTTGTAGACGTCGCGGCCGGGGTAGTGCGCGCTCATCAGGGAGGTGTGGAAGAAGTCGCCGTCCAGGACCCGGCCGAGGGCGCGGGCGACGCGGTCCGCGTCCCTGAGCCGGGCCGCGATCAGGGCGTGGTGCAGATGGCCGTGCGCGGAGTCGTTCTCGGCGCCGCGCAGTTCGAGGGCGCGGTGGGCTGCGGCGGCGAGTTCGGGGCTGTCGTAGGGGGTGATCTCGTCGAGCGGCCAGACGCCGTAGAGGTGGCTGAGGTGGCGGTGGTCGTAGGAGTCCGAGAGTCCGGGCCACGCCCATTCGGCCAGGGCTCCGTCCTCGTTGATCCGGTGCGGCGGAAGCCGGTCGGCGAGGGCCTGCCAGCGGGCGGCGTCCGGGGTGTCCGGGTGGTAGGCCGCCGCCGTGCGCAGGGCGTGGCGGGCCGCGGAGAGGTCCATGGCGGCGTTGATCGTGCCCCAGCTCGCGTTGGCGGGGCGGTTCTCGGGTGAGTAGGAGGGGACGACGACGAGGTGGCCGTTGCTGTCGGTCCTGGTGAGGAACTCCTCGTAGAAGAGGGCGACTTCGGCGAGGGCGGCGGCGGTGCGGGGGTCGCGGGTGCCGTGGGTCTCGTCGTGGTCGACGAGCGGCTTGAGCAGCCAGTCGGCGCCGGCGGTCCACAGGTGCAGCGGGTATTCGCGGCTGTAGTGGTAGGAGTGGCCGGACTCGCCGTCGGTGTGGGCGGGGGCGACGACGCCTCGGGTGCCGAAGATCGCGCGGGCGTTGTCGCGCCAGTCGGGCAGCTGGCGCTGGACCAGATGGGCGTGGGCCTCGGTGACCTCGGGAAGGGCTGCGGCGGCGGCAGAGGCGGTCTGGAGGTTGAGGTTGGCGTCGTTGGTGAACGCGCCCGACCAGGCGGTGTTCCAGTCGCCGGTCCACAGTCCGGTCAGGCGGGGCGGGAAGAGGCCGCTCGCGGAGAGCAGGTGATAGCGCCCGGCGGCGAAGAGGCGCTCCAGCAGTGCGGCCTCGCGTGGCTGCTCGAGCAGCTCCGAGCCGGGCAGGGCCCGGTGGGCGGGGTCGGCCGCGAGGTCGAGGGTGACGCGCTCGTAGGCGGTGCGGTGCAGGGCGGCGTGCCGGTCGAGGAGTTCGTCGTGGTCGGCGGGCAGGTCGCGCAGGGCACGTCCCTCGGCGACCACGTCGAGTTCGCCGGTGTGCCGGTGCACCCGGGTCAGGAGCAGCACGGACCGGGCGCCCTCGATGCGCACGCCCGGGGGCACGAGGGTGGTCGTGCCGCCGGTGACGGCGATCTGGGTGACGCCGGTGCAGGCCCGGTCGCTGCCCGGGTAGCGGGCGCGCAGGCTGAGCAGGGCGCCCTCGGGGGTCAGGACCGCTCCGTGGCCGATGCCCAGTCGAGCGGGGACGCCGGGCAGCCGGGGGTCGAGGTCGACGTCGACCATGAGGCCGGGTCCCGCGACGTGCTGGACGATGACGTCGTCGGCGCGGGAGACGAAGACGCGGCTCGCCCATCCGGCAGAGGTCGTGCTCACCACGCCGGTGGTGAAGTCGACGTCCCTGCGGTAGTCGTGGCCACCGTCCCGGGGCCGGGCCAGCCGGACCTGGAAGGCGGGGTGGAAGGGCTGCACCCACTGGAGCGGGCGGCCGTCCGTGAAGTCCTCGGCAGCGGTCGTGTCGCCCGCCAGGAGGCGGCCCTGGAGGCCGGGCAGGCCGTCGGCGAGCTGCGGGGGCCGGGGGTCCCGGCCGTTGGGCCGCACCAGGGTGTGGTGCGTGACGACGACCCGCTCGGCGTGCGGAGGGCCGAACACCAGGGCGCCGTGCCGGCCGTTGCCGCTGAGGAAGCCGTCCTCCCAGCGGGCGGCCGGTCGCGGCTCCCAGGTGCCGTGGACGGGCGCGGGGGCGGTCATGGCCGCAGCACCGCCGCCCCGTGGCGGCCGAGGGTGACCCGGTCGGTGACGTCCGTACCGGTCAGCAGGTCGCGGTGGGTGCCGGGCACCTCGACGGTCACCGGCTCGCGGCCGTGGTTGAGCACGAACAGCACCTCGCCCCGGCGTACGGCCTCGACCTGCTCGGGCAGGCCGTCGAGCACCGGCCGGACGCCCGCGCCGGCGGCGATCGAAGCCAGCAGGTCGCGCAGCGCCCCCGGCTCCGGGAGGGTGGAGACGTACCAGGCGCGGCCCTTGCGCAGGACGGCGGGCATGCCGTCCAGTTCGCCGCCCTTGTAGCAGGTCGTGTCATCGGGATCGGCGGGCTCGATCTCCTCGGACCACAGCGTGCCCGCAAAGCCCTCGCAGGGCACGGTCTCCCCCGCGTCCAGCGGCCACCACTCGTGCAGCGTGCGGATGCCGAACAGTGCGCGCAGCCGGGCGTCCATGCCGCCGGGGCGCACCCGGTCGTCCTCGTCGGCGACACCGGTGAGGAAACCGCAGACGAGGGTGCCGCCCTGCCGTACGTAGGCGAGGAGGTTGTCGATCGCGGCGTCCGTGAGGGCGTACAACTGCGGTACGACGACCAGCGAGTACCGCGTCAGGTCGTGCTCGGGGTGGGCGAAGTCGGTGGTGAGGTGGGCCTGCCACAGGGCCCGGTGCCAGGCGCGCAGCACGTCCGGGTACTCCACCTGGCTGGAGAGGCGGCCGTCCTGGGCGCCGGCCCACCAGGAGTGCCAGTCGTGCAGGACGGCGACGCTCGCGGTCAGGTGCCGGCCGGTCACCTCGGGGGCGATCCGCTCCAGGTCGGCGCCGAGCCGCTTGACCTCCTGGTACGTCCGGCCCTCCTCCCCCGCGTGGCTGACCATGCCGGAGTGGAACTTCTCCGCGCCCTGCCGGGACTGGCGCCACTGGAAGTAGCAGACGGCGTCGGCGCCCCGGGCCACGGCCTGGAGGGACCACAGCCGGTTGAGGCCGCGTGGCTTGGGGTGGTTCACGCCCCGCCAGTTGACCGGCCCGGCCGCCTGCTCCATCAGCATCCAGGGCCCGCGCGCCTGGGAACGGGTCATGTCCTGGACGAGGGCTCCGTGCTGTCCGCCGAGCGGATCACGCGGGTCGGGGTAGAGGTCGACGGAGACGACGTCCTCCTCCTGCGCCCAGCGCCAGGCGTCCTGCCCGAACCACAGCGGCATGAAGTTGCTGGTGACCGGCACGTGCGGGGTGTGCCGCCGGACGATGTCCCGCTCGGCGGTGCAGCACTCCAGGAGCATGTCGGAGGTGAAGCGGCGGAAGTCCAGGACCTGGGTGGGGTTGCGCATGTAGTGGGGCACGCGGGGCGGCAGGATGCCGTCCCAGGTGTCGTAGCCCTGGCTCCAGAAGGCGGTGCCCCAGGCCTCGTTGAGGGCGTCGAGCGAGCCGTACCGCTCGCGCAGCCACCGCCGGAAGGCGGCGGCCGCCTCGTCGCCGTAGTCGAAGGTGCAGTACTCGTTGTTGATGTGCCACATGGTGAGGGCCGGGTGAGCGCCGTAGCGGGCGGCCAGGTCCTCGGTGATGGCGGCGGCGTAGCGCCGGTAGGTGGCGCTGGAGTGCGAGAAGTGCTGCCGGCCGCCCCACCACTCGGTGCGGCCGTCCTCGGTGACGGGCAGGGTGTCGGGGTGCAGCCGGCCCATCCAGGGCGGGGGCGAGGAGGTGGGCGTGGCGAGGACGACGCCGATGCCGCTGTCGTGCATCAGGTCCATCAGCGTGTCCAGCCGGCCGAACTCCCTTGCACCCGGCTGCGGTTCGAGCGTCGACCAGGAGAACACCCCGAGGGTGACGGAGTTGACGCCGGCGTCCTTCATCAGCCGGACGTCCTCGTGCCAGGTCTCCTCGGGCCACTGCTCCGGGTTGTAGTCGCCGCCGAAGAGGAGCCGGCCCCGGGTGGCGTCGCTCAGGCCGGGTCGTTTCCCTTCGCTCATCGGACGGGGTCCCCGTACTGCACGCCGCGTCCGTTGGTGGCGACGTAGACGCGGCCGTACACGCGCGGGTCACCGGTGATGGCGGCTCCGATCCAGCCCCACTGGTGCCGGTCGTCGTTGATCCGCGTCCAGGTCTTCGCCTCGTCGTCGGAGCGGTAGACGGCGTTGAAGCTCTCGACGGCGCCGACCATGTAGACAGCCGGGTAAGAAGCGCCCCTGGCGGCCTTGCCGAAGCCCAGGGTGTGTGAGGCATGGCAGCTGCTGACCTTGGCCAGGGTCGCGCCCCCGTCGGTCGAGCGGTACAGCCCGTTGCCCTTGAGGCTGAGCCACAGGTCGCCGGTGCGGCCCGGGGCGGCCGTCAGCTGGAACTCGCTGTCGCCCGTGCTCAGGCCGGAGGCCAGCGCGGTGAAGGTCAGGCCGCTGTCGGTGCTGGCGAACACCGTGCCGGTGGTGGTGTCGAAGGCGTAGAAGCGGGTCGGGTCGACGGGGTCCGCGATCGGGGCGGCGCCCTTCGGGAAGGAGCCGACCTCCGACCAGGTGGCGCCGTTGTCCGCCGAGCGGTAACCCGGGTTGGCGGTGCCGAAGGACCACAGCAGCACACTGCCGTCGGCGTTGGTCGCGATCGGACCCGGGGCGGACTTGGCCATGGCCGGCTGGGCTTTGAAGGGCTCCCAGGTCTTGCCGCCGTCGTTCGAGTAGGCACCGTTGCCGTGGTCGCCCCAGCCCGCCCGGACCACGTACGACGGCTTGGCCGCGGCCAGCGACACACCCGTCGCCGTGCCGAACACCGGGTTCGACGCCATGCCGCGCGAGGGCGACGCCGTGAGTCGTTCGTGGTACATGACTCCGATGTCCCCGGACCCGCTGAGCAGGTGCGCCGTGCCGGTCGGGGGCGAGACCAGCTGGCGGACGGACGCCTCCTCCACACCGCGGATCTGCGGGGCCCAGCGCTTGAGGTCGCGAGTGCCGTAGAGGGTGGCGCCCGTGCCGTACACGACGTGCCGGGAGTCGTACGGGTCGAGCCCCAGGGCCTGGATCCACCAGCCGAACTTGGGCTTGTCGTTGCCCCATCTGAGGTACGGCGTCTCGGAGACGTCGAGGACGGCCTTGTCCTTGAGGGACGTCCAGGTGCGGCCGCCGTCGGTGGTCCGGTACACGGTGTCCACCAGCGACCAGCGGTTGTTGGTGGAGACGACGACGGTGCCCGGGTGGCGGGCGTCGACGGCGACCCCGCCGTAGCCGAAGGAGTCGGTCCCGCCGTCGCCCGTGGGCCCGCCGGGCTTCACCGGCGTGACCTCGGTCCACTTCCCGGTCGTCGTCCGCAGCTTGTGCACGCTGCCGTCGGACTGGCCGTTGGGGCCGGGGGCGTCGGCGTAGGTCACATACAGCTCGCGTGTGTGCCGGTCGTACGCGGCCCGGACCGGCACCTTGGCGGCGGTGCCGGTCGGCTGCCCCGGGACGGCCTGCCAGGTGGTGCCGTCGGACGTGCGGTACAGGTTGGGTTTGCCCGCGCTGCCGTCGGAGTCGCCCCAGCCGGCGTAGACGCTTCGGCCCACGGCGACCAGGAGCGTGACGCCCTGGCCGGTGGCGCTCGGGGCGGCCGGGAAGCTCACGGCCTGCCATGTCGCGCCCCGGTCGGTCGACTTGAGCAGCCCGTCGTGCCGGGTGCCCAGCCACAAGGTGTCGCTGTTGCACGGATCGACGAGGAGGCGCTCCCCGCAGCCCCGGCCGTCCTCGTTCGCCCCGAGCTTCACGCTGAGATCGGAGCGCTTCCAGGTCGCGCCACGGTCATCCGAGCGCAGCACGGCCCCGTTTCCGGCCCAGGACTGCGTGTACGCGCCCAGGGACAGATACACGCGGTTCGGATGCGCCGGGTCGACAGCCATGGCCTCCACGCCCAGCAGATTCCAGTCGTCCCAGCCCAGGTGGTCGGTCAACGGGATCCAACGGTCGGCCCGGTCGTCCCAGCGGTAGGCACCGCCGATGTCGGTCCGCAAGTAGGCCAGCCCCCGCACGGAGGGATGGAACAGCACCCCGGTGATGAACCCGGTGCCGCCCTGGACCACGTTGCGCCAGCGGTACCGGCTCTTCGCGGGAGCGGCGGCGGCTTGTGCGCGCCCCTGGGCCAGCGGCAGGGAGACGGCCGCGGCTGCGGCAGCGGTCCCGGCCAGCACGGAACGTCTGCTGAGGTGAAACGTGCCCATGACATACCTCGGTTCATGCAAATGGGGGGGAGGACAAGTTCCTTTGGGGCGCGGGGACCTGCGCGAACAACCACAGCGCAGCCGCGGACAGCGAACGACGGACAGCCTGCGGTCAGCCCTTCACGGCGCCGGTGAGCATGCCCTTCTTGAAGTGCTTCTGGACGAACGGCGAGATCACGGCGACCGGCAGCAGGGCCATCACCATCACGGCCATCTGGACGGCCAGCGCGGAGATCTGACCGGTCTTGATCGCCTGACTCACACCGACCGGCGCTTCCTGCTTCTGCACCAGCTGGATCATGACGTTCTGCAGCGGCATCATGTCCTGATCGCTCAGATAGATCGACGCGTTGAACCAGGCGCTCCAGTAACCGACCGCGTAGAACAGCGTGATCACCGCGATGACGGCACGGGAGAGCGGGATGACGATCTGCCAGAGGATCCGCCAGTCGCCCGCCCCGTCGATGCGCGCGCTGTCGATGAGCTCCGGTGAGATGCCCATGAAGAACGCGCGCAGCACCAGGATGTTGAAGACACTCACCGCACTCGGCAGGATCAACGCGAGGTACGTGTCGGTCAGGCCCAGGGACTGCACCAGCAGATAGGTCGGGATGAGACCGGCGCCGAAGAACATCGTCGCGAGCAGGGTCATCAGCAGCCAGCGGTGCCCCAGTGATCCGCTGCGGGACAGGCCGTAGGCGGCCAGAACCGACACCGTCATGGAGAACGCCGTGCCGGCCAGCGTGACGCACACGCTGACGATGGCGGCCCGGGTCACCTGCCCGCCGCTCAGCAGTTCCTGGTAGGCGATGAAGGTGATGTCCTTCGGGATCACCACGAGCCCGCCGGCCGCGTTGATGGTCTGCTTCGTGGACAGGCTGGTGACGATGACGATCCACAGCGGGAAGAGGACGGCGAGGCAGGCGGCGGCAAGGACGATGCCCTTGCCGGCGACGCCGGCCTTGCTGGGCTCGTCCTCCCAGACGGGCCTGGGCGGGGCCTCCCACCAGCGGGGTTCGCGCGCCGCCTCATCGAGGGCGGCCTTGTCGATGACGGCGGTCACTTCTTGTACACCCCCTGCTCGCCCATGAAGTGGGCCACCTTGTTCGCGGCGAGGACCAGCGCCACGCTCACCAGGCCCTTGATCAGGCCGGCCGCGGCCGCGTAGCTGAAGTCCTGGTTGCGGACACCGTTCCACCACACATAGGTGTCGAGGACCTCCGACGCCCCTGGTCCGACGGCGTCGCGTTGCAGCAGGATCTGCTCGAAGCCGACGGTGAGCGCGTCACCGACCCGCAGCACCAGCAGCAGGGCGATCACGGGGCGCAGCGCGGGCAGTGTGACGTGCCACATGCGGCGCCAGCGCCCGGCCCCGTCCATGGCCGCCGCCTCGTACAGGTCGGGGCTCACGGAGGCCAGCGCGGCGAGGAAGACGATGATGCCCCAGCCCGCGTCCTTCCAGACGCCCTCGGCCGTCACCAGGAACTTGAAGATCCCGGGGTCGGTCATGAGGTCGAAGCCCTCATAGCCGTGCTGGCGCAGGGTCTGCGCGATGATGCCCGCTCCGCCGAAGATCTGCTGGAAGACGGTGATCACCAGCACCCAGGAGAAGAAGTGCGGCAGGTAGAGGACGGCCTGCGACACCGCCCGGATCCGGGGCCTGATCACGCTGTTGATGAGCAGCGCGAGCACGATCGGGATGGGGAAGAACAGCACCAGCTGGAGGCCGAACAGCACGAGCGTGTTCCGCACGGCGTCCCAGAACGCCGAGTCCGCGAAGATCCGCTCGAACTGCTCGACACCGACCCAGGGGCTCTCCAGCATCGCGACGAAGCCGTTGTCGCTGACGTAGGGGTCGTACTCCTGGAAGGCGACGACGTTGCCCAGGATCGGTATGTAGTTGAAGACCAGGACCAGCGCGACGGCCGGCAGGGTCATCAGGATCAGCGTGCGGTCGCGGCGGAACCGCAGTCGGAGGCTCAGTCTGCCGGAGCGCTTGCTGCCCGGCCCCTCCCCGGGGGCGTCCGCCGCCCGGGGAGCCGTCTCGGTCGTGTCGGCCTCGGCCCTGCTTCGAGGCACCGTGCTGTGGGACACGGTCATCTCCTTGCCTCAGCGCCGGATCACTGCGCGGAACCGTTGTCGTCGTGCAGCTTCTGGTACCAGTCGCGCAGCTTGTCCCCGCCCTGCTTCTTCCAGTCGGAGACGGCCTGCTGCATGTCGCTGATCTTCTTGCGGCCGCGGACGATGTCGTCCTCCAACTGCTCGAAGTCGTTCGAGAGGTTGGTGTAGCGGGCCGGTTCGGTGATCTGCATGCCCCAGAAGGTGGACTTCTTGGTGAAGGCGCCCATCCGCTGCTGCCACTCCACCTGCTCCTTCGCGATCTCCGGAAGGTCCGGGTGCGCGATGGTCGGGGCGGGGCTGGCGAGCATCACGTAGGCGTTGACGACCTCCTGGTTGCCCTTGTCGTTCTTGGTGGGCACCCCGTCCTTGACGGTGTAGTGCGTGCCCTCCACCCCGTAGTTGGTGAGCATGTACTCCTTGGTGCCGTACGGGGCGGCGGTGACGTTGGCGGCGGCGAGGATGTCCTCGACCACGGCCTTGGATGCCTTCTTGTTGACGAAGGCGAAGATGCCCGCGGGGGATCCGGCCCACAGCTGGGGGTCGCCACCGTCGGCGCCGAAGATGTCCATGCCGGAGATGCGCAATTCGGAGTTCTGGCCCGCCTGCTCGGCCATCTTGCCCCACCAGTCCGAGATGTTGCCGTTGTACATCAGCACCTGCCCGGCGGTGAACCGGTCAGCCGCCGTGCCCTGGACCGCCTTGGCGTCCGGGTGGACCACACCCGCCGCGTAGAGCTTGCGCGTCCACTCCAGGGCCTCGAGGAACTCCTCGGTCTCCACCCGGTAGATCATCTTGCCGTCGGCCAGGTTCCAGCCGAGCGGCTTCTCGCTGCCGGACAGCACGCCGAAGAAATTGAAGGCGGACCACTTCATGTCGTCACAGGCCCACACCTTGGACTTGGGCCGGCTGATCTCCTTGGCGAGGGCGAGGAACTCGTCCGGGGACTTGGGGAGCTCGTAGCCCTCCTTGTCGAAGACGTCCTTGCGGTAGAAGGGCACGATGCCGGTGACGGCGGCGGCGGGCTGGGGCAGGCCGCGCAGCTTGCCGCCGAAAATGGAGTACTGCCAGGCACCGCTCGGGATCGCCGCGAGGTTCGGGTACTTCTTGATCGCGTCCCCGGACAGATACGGGCCCAGATCGGCGAACTTGCTGATGATGGCGCTGGGTATCTTGCCGCCCATGTTCCAGCTCGGGATGACCACGACGTCCGGCAGGTCGCTGGAGGCGAGCACCGCGCCCAGCTTCTCGTCGTAGGTGTTGCCGTCCTGGTTCTGCCACGTGATGTCGACGCCGATCAGGTCGTTCATCGTCGTGTAGTAGGGGTTGGCGCCCTTCGGCGGTGTGCCCCAGAACGGCGACATGATCTTGATGTGGCTGCCCTTGCCGAGCTTCTTCGGCACCGAGGTCTTGAGGCCGGCCAGGTCGAGCTTGGCGGTGAAGCCCATCGCCGAGCCGTTCTTGGACGGGATGTCCGGCGCCACCACGTTGCTCGCGACGTAGGCCGGCAGCAGCTTCTTGGCGCTCTTGCCGGACGTCGTGCCGTCCTTCGACCCACCCTCCGACCCGCCGCACGCGGCGAGCAGCGGCATCCCGCCCGCCACGGCCGCGGTGGCCACTGCCGTGGAGGCGAGGAAACTTCTGCGGCTCGGTCCGGAGGAGGCGGAGGCGGCGTTCGGCGTCATTGCGTCAACCCTTCATGGCGCACCAGGACACCCGGCGGAAGGCCGTCGGCTGTGGTGTCTCGAGTGGAACTGGCTGAGCAGAAGCGGAACTTCGACCAGAGGGACCTCTGCAGTCGAAGCGCTTCGATGTTGCTGTGAGGTTAAGTGAACACCCCAGGGTGCACAAGGGTCGTCCCCAAACTTCTCATAGGCATCAGAGTGGACCGTTCCTCGTGCCCGGCTTGAAGTGACAGCGCTTGTCTCTTGACACCCGTCCCTTCACCCGCCCAGCATCGAAGCGCTTCGAAAGCGCCTCGCCGAACCATCGCAAGGGGATCCCCACGTGACCGCACACACGCCACCCACCGCACCGTTCCGCGATCCGCAGCTGCCGTTCCCGAAGCGCGTCGACGATCTGCTGGGGCGGCTCACCCTCGACGAGAAGATCTCCTTCCTGCACCAGTTCGCACCCGCCGTCCAGCGGCTCGGCGTCGCCGCCTTCCGCACCGGCCAGGAGGCGCTGCACGGCGTGGCGTGGATGGGCCCGGCAACGGTGTTCCCGCAGGCGGTCGGCCTGGGCGCGACCTGGAACCCGGAGCTGGTGCGGCGCGTCGGCGACGCGGTGTCCAAGGAGATCCGCGCGATGCGCGCCGAGGACGACCGGGTCGGCCTCAACGTCTGGTCCCCGACGGTCAACCTGCTGCGCCACCCCTTGTGGGGCCGCAACGAGGAGGGCTACTCGGAGGATCCGAAGCTCACCTCGGCGATCGCCACCGCCTACACCCGCGGTCTGCGCGGCAACCACCCCACCTACTGGCGCACCGCGCCCGTGCTGAAGCACTGGCTGGCCCACAACAACGAGACGGACCGCGCCACGACGTCGAGCTCGGTGCGCCCGCGCGTGCTGCACGAGTACGACCTGCGGGCCTTCCGTGAGACCGTCGAGGCGGGCGCGGTGGCCGGCGTGATGCCGGCGTACAACCTGGTCAACGGCCGCCCCAACCACGTCTCCCCGTACCTGGCCGAGCACCTGCGGACCTGGACCGACGAGGACCTGCTGGTCTGCTCGGACGCGGGGGCGCCGACCAACCTCGTCGATGCCGAGCACTACTTCGACACCCACGAGGAGGCCACCGCCGCCTCCCTCGTCGCGGGTGTCGACAGCTTCACCGACCACGGCACGGACTCCTCGCAGATGACCGGGCGGCTGCGCGGTGCCCTGGAGCGCGGCCTGCTGTCCGAGGCCGACCTGGACACGGCCGTCCGCCGTCAGCTCTCGGTGCGTTTCCGGCTCGGCGAGTTCGACCCGGAGCACGACCCGCACCGCGCCACCGACGCGTTCGACACCCCGGCGCACCGGGCCCTCGCCCAGGAGGCGGCCGAGCAGGCGGTCGTGCTGCTCAAGAACGACGACGTGCTGCCGCTCGCCCCGGACACCCGGATCGCGGTGGTCGGGCTGCTCGCCGACGAGTGCAAGCTCGACTGGTACAGCGGCACGCTCATCCACCGCTCGACCCCGCTGGAGGGCCTGTACGAGCGGTTCGGCGCGCAGCGGGTGGAGTTCGCCGAGGGCGTGGACCGGGTCCGGCTGAAGACGTCCGCGGGCGCGTTCCTGCACGTGCCGGTGGTGGATGACGCCGCCGACGAGGTGCGCGGCGCCGAGGGCGCGCTCGACCCGGCGCTGCTCGCGGGCCGCACCGACCTGCCCCCGCTCGGCACCGACGCGGCCGGCACCGAACTGGCGCTGGTCGACTGGGGCGAGGGTGTGCTGACCCTGCGCGCCCCCGACGGCCGCTATCTTTCGGTCGCCGAGGACGGCTGCCTGCGCGCCTCCGCCGACCAGCCGGGCGGCTGGGTCGTGCAGGAGACGTTCCGCCTGGAACCGCACGGGGAGGGGCACCTCCTGAAGCACCTGGGAACGGGTCGCCACGTCTCTGTCTCCGCCGACGGCGTGAAGGTTGCCGACGCGGATCCCGAGGTCTTCGAGCTGGTCGTCGCCGAGCGCGGCGAGGAGGCGGTGGCGCGTGCCGCCGCGGCGGCCGACGTGGTCGTGGTGGTCGCGGGCAACGACCCGCACATCCACGGCCGCGAGACCGAGGACCGTACGACCCTGTGTCTGCCGGAACAGCAGGAGCGGCTGCTGCGGGCGGCCCGGGCGGCGAACCCGGCCACCGTGCTGGCGCTGGTCTCCGCCTACCCGTACGCCGTCGACCCGGCCGGGCTGCCCGCCGTGCTGTGGACCGCGCACGGCGGCCAGGCGGCCGGCACCGCCCTGGCCCGCGTCCTGGCCGGTGACGTCTCCCCCGCCGGGCGTCTGCCGCAGACCTGGTACGCGGACGACGCCGACCTGCCGGGCCTGCTCGACTACGACGTGATCGGCGCCCGCCAGACGTACCTGTACTTCGAGGGGACGCCCCTGTTCCCCTTCGGGCACGGCCTGTCGTACACGTCGTTCGCGTACGGCGACCTGACGGCCCGGGTCGAGGGCGAGACGGTGCGCGTCTCCTTCTCCGTCACCAACACCGGTGATGTCACCGCCGACGAGGTCGCCCAGCTCTACGCCCGGGCCGTCGAGCCGTCCGTGCCGCGTCCGCGCCGCGAGCTGCTGGACCACCGCCGCGTCACCCTCGCCCCGGGGACGACGGCCGAGCTGAGCTTCGAAGTCCCGCTGAGCGCCTTCGCGTTCTGGGACGTTGCCCAGGACCGGTGGCGGGTGGAGCCGGGCGGGTACGAGCTGCTGGCGGGTGCGTCCAGCGAGGACGTCCGGCTGCGGACGGTGGTGACGCTCGACGGCGAGCCGGCCCTGCCCCGCGCGGCCGTGGCGAACGGTCTCTCCGCGGCCGGGTTCGACGAGTACAGCGGCATCGAGATCGTCGACCGGACGAAGGTGTCGGGCGACGCGGTGACACCGGCGGGCCCGGCGACGGGCGAACTCGTCTACCGCGCCTGCGACTTCGGGCGGGGCATCTCCGAGGTGACGGTGGAGGTGGCCGGCGAGGGGACGGTCGAGCTGTCCCTCGACGGCGGCCCCGTCCTCGCGGTGCTGTCGCCCTCCACACCGACCTCGGGGCCGTACGACTACGTCTCTCTCAGCGCCTCCGTCGTCGCCGCGGGCGTCCACGACGTGCACCTCAGGCTGCGCGGCCCGCTGCGGCTCGCGCACGTCGGCTTCTCCGGCTGAGGGTCCGGAGCAGGCCGGCACAGAGAAGGGGCCCGGCACCGGAAGGCATCGGTGCCGGGCCTCTTCGCCCAGCCTATATGAAAATGGTTCCCATGAGCTAGAGGCTGATTCCGGTCAGCACCAGCACCCGCTCGTACGTGTAGTCCTCCATGGCGAACCGCACGCCCTCGCGGCCCACACCGGACTGCTTCACACCGCCGTACGGCATCTGGTCGGCGCGGTAGGACGGCACGTCGCCGATGACCACGCCACCGACCTCCAGGGCCCGGTGGGCGCGGAAGGCGGTCTGCAGGTCGTGGGTGAACACGCCCGCCTGGAGGCCGTACTTGGAGTCGTTGACGGCGGCGAAGGCCGCGGCCTCGCCGTCCGCCTTCTGCACGGTGAGGACCGGCCCGAAGACCTCCTCGCAGGAGATCGTCACGTCGGACGGGACCTCGGCCAGGACGGTCGGCGCGTAGGAGGCGCCGTCGCGCTTGCCGCCGGTCAGCAGCGAGGCACCCGCGTCCACGGCCTCCCGCACCCACGTCTCGACGCGCTTCGCGGCGTTCTCGTCGACCAGCGGGCCGACGTCCGTCTTGTCGTCACTGGGGTCGCCGGTGACCTGGGCCTCGACGGCGGCGACGATACGCGGCAGCAGCCGGTCGTAGACCGAGGCATCGGCGATGACCCGCTGCACGGAGATGCAGGACTGGCCGCCCTGGTAGTTGGAGAAGGTGGCGATGCGGTTCGCCGCCCAGTCAAGATCCTCGTCGCTCGCCCAGTCGGCGAGGACGACGGCCGCGCCGTTGCCGCCCAGCTCCAGGGTGCAGTGCTTGCGCGGCACCGAGTCCATGATCGCGTAGCCGACCTTCTCGGAGCCCGTGAAGGAGATGACGGGCAGCCGCTCGTCCTGCACCAGGGCCGGCATCTTGTCGTTGGCGACCGGCAGGATGCTCCAGGAACCCGCGGGCAGCTCGGTCTCGGCGAGCAGTTCGCCGATGATCAGGCCGGACAGCGGGGTCGCCGGGGCCGGCTTCAGGATGATCGGGGCACCCGCGGCGATGGCCGGGGCGATCTTGTGGGCGCAGAGGTTCAGCGGGAAGTTGAAGGGCGCGATGCCGAGCACGACGCCCTTGGGGAAGCGGCGGGTGAGGGCGAGCCGGCCCTGGCCGCCGAGGTCGGTGTCGAGCCGCTGGGCCTCGCCGCCGTTGAACCGACGGGCCTCCTCGGCCGCGAACCGGAACACGGACACGGCCCGGCCGACCTCGCCGCGCGCCCACTTCAGCGGCTTGCCGTTCTCGGCGGAGATCAGCTGCGCGATCTCCTCGGTGCGCTCGGCCAGGCTCTTGCTGACGTGGTCGAGGGCGGCGGCCCGGACGTGGGCGGGGGTGGCGGCGAACTCGTCCAGCGCAGCGTGCGCGGCGGCCACGGCCTCCTCGACCTGCGCGTCCGTCGGCACGCTCACCTTGCCCACGAGCCGCCCGTCCCAGGGGGAGGTGACGTCGAAGGTTTCCTCGCCGGTGGCCTGGCGGCCGGCGAGCCAGAAGGCGTGGGTGGAGGTCATGTGGGTTCCGGCCCTTCGGCGTTGGGGGTGATCCTGTACTACGGGACCAACGGTAGGGGCGAGATGGCCGAAGGGCGTTTGTCCGAGCCGTAGCAGTGGGGGACGCGGACACTCCGCTTTGGCTACTCGGTGGAGGCGGCCTTCAGGGCCAGCCACAGCTCCATCCGGACGTCCGGGTCGTCCAGGGACCGGCCGAGGATCTCCTCGACGCGGCGCATGCGGTAGCGCAGGGTGTGCCGGTGGACGCCGAGCTCGGCCGCCGCCGCGTCCCACTGGCCGTGCTTGGACAGCCAGGCGCGCAGGGAGGAGACGAGGTCGCCGCGGCCCGTGGCGTCGTGCTCGTACAGCGGCCGCAGCATGCCGTCGGCGAACGCCCGCACGGCGTCGTCCGCCAGCAGCGGCAGCACCGAGCCGGCCGCCATCCGCTCGTGCTCCACGAGGACCCGCCCGCGCCGCCTCGCCACCGACAGTGCCTGCTCGGCCTGCTTGTACGCGGCGGACGCGGCGATGGGCCCGGCCGGTGCCGACAGGCCGACGACGAGTTCGCCGTCCTCGCCACCCGGCACCTTCTCGCGTATGCCCGTCCGGGCCGTCTCCAGGGCGGCCGCGTACTCCCCGCAGGCCGCCGCGGCGGCGCCGCCGTCCGCGGCCAGCACCACCAGCCGCTCCCCCTCCGGCACGACCAGCACGGCCTCGCCGGCCCGGGCCGCCGCGGATTCCATGACGTCGGCGAGAACCGCGAGGGGATCGCCGCCGGTGTCCGCCGCGGCGAGCGCGGCGGCCGAGGACCGCTCGGCGGGCGGGGCGCCCTTGCGTGCCTCGGCACGGGCCAGCGCGGCCGACGCCGACACCGGCACCCGCTCCGCGACCAGCATCCGGAACGGCGCGTCCAGCAGTTCGCCGTACAGGTCCCCGGCGACGGCGCGCGCATGGTCCGGCTCACCGGCCAGCAGCATGCGCAGCACCGCCGCTCCGACGCGCTGCTCGGCCGCCTGGAGGGACCGGGAGCGTTCCGTGGTCAGGGTCAGCAGCGCGATGGCCGAGTGGACGGCGTAGCGCTCGGCGGTCCCCGGGGCGGCGGCGGTGCCCACGGCGAGGGCCGCGCGAGGGCGACGGCCGGTGCCTATGGTGTGCAGCTCGACCCGGTCCTCGTTCTCCGGCCCCCCGGCCACGGAGGAGGCGGGCGCGGGGCGGTCGCGCAGCTTCTGCACGTCACCGGTGAGCCGCGCGGCGCGCCGCCCCGCCCACTCCGGTGCGGTGGCGACGACCGCGCCCGAGGCGTCGTAGAGCGCCGCCCATCCGTCGACCTGCGCGGCCAGCGCGGCCAGCAGCCCCTCCGGGCCGCCGGTCTGGGCCTGCCGGGTCAGTTCGCGCTGGGCGGCGAACCCGGCGGTGACGGCCCGGTACTGGTCGGCGGCGATCGCGGCGGAGACGGCCTTGCTGATGGCGAGGAACGGCGTGCGGCGCGGCACCTCCAGCAGCGGCAGGCCCTCTTTCCCGGCGGCGTCGACGAGCGCCTTGGGGATCTCCTCGTAGTTGACGCCGACGGCGAAGCCCAGCCCGACCACTCCGGCCCCGGCCAGCCTGTGGACGTAGCGGCGCATGGCCTCGGGGTCCTCGGCGTCCAGCTTGAGCGCGGTGATCAGCAGCAGTTCGCCGCCCTCCATGTAGGGGACGGGGTCGGCGAGCTCGCTGACGTGCGCCCAGCGGACCGGCACGTCGAGGCGGTCTTCGCCCGCCCGCACGGTCAGTTTCAGCGCGGAGTGGTGGACGAGCGAGGCGAGCGTCGGGGGCATGAGGCCTTCTGCGTCAGGGCTGTGTGATCTCTGTGGTCTTTTGGCCGCCACGTATGAACGACCTGTGACGATTCTGCCTCACCGTACGGTCCCCGCGTACCCGCACCGGTGGGTGAGGGGTTCAGCCCCGCAGATCCACCAGCAGCGGAGGCGCGTGTTCGCCCTTGACGTCGGTCAGCGACAGCACCGCGTGGCCCGCCGGCACGGCGTGCGCCAGCTCGGAGGCGGACCAGCGCTCCCGCTCGACCTGCCGCACGGTCACCGCCCGCGCGGTCGGGGCCTTGCCGGTGATCACCCGGCGCAGCATGTGCACGGCCTTGCCGGCCGGGGTCTCCGCGATGATCTGCCGGTCGGTGACGTCCCGGGCCTCGGTCCACTCCTTGCCCCACACCTCGGCGAAGTCCTGCCCGTCCCAGGGCGTGAGCCCCGACAGGGCCATCCGGCAGCCTGTGGCCCCGAGCAGCGGTCCGCGCAGCGGCCGGGCCACGTCGTCGAGCGTCCGCAGGGTGAGCACGACCCCGGCGTTGCCCGACCGCAGCCGCTGGATGCCGCGCACGGCCTCGGGCGTCACCACCCCGGTCGCGTCGTCCAGCAGCAGGCAGGCGAACAGCGACCGGTCCTCGCGTACGGCGACACTCGCGGTGAACTGCGCGAGCACCAGCCGGGCCAGCATCTTGGAGGCGTCGGCGTGGCCGCGCTGCGGCAGGTCGATGCGCACCCGCACCGGGTGGTCGCCCGCGGGTCCTCGTGCCCCGGGAACCACCCGCCAGTGCCGCTGCGCGTGCTCCGCCGCGTTGATCCGGGGCGTCGTCTCGTCGATCATGT